>JBAQYH010000215.1:0-1839 GCA_049299935.1 Methylobacter sp.
GGTTTGCCGCGGGCGATACGCAGTTCGGCAGGCTCGATGCCGTGATCCATCGAGTTGCGCACCAAGTGCGTCAACGGGTCGCCGATGTTTTCGACAACGGTTTTGTCGAGTTCGGTCTCTGCACCGCTGATAATAAGATCGACCTCTTTGCCCAGTTCTTTGCTGACATCGCGTACCACGCGCTGGAAGCGGTTAAAGGTGCCGCCGATCTGTACCATACGCAATGACAGGGCTGAATCGCGGACTTCTTCGACCAACCGCGACAAGGTGGCGGTGGATTCGATTAAATCCGCCATCTTGGCGCGCCGGGCGATAAGATTGGTGCCTGCGCCGGCAATAATCAGTTCGCCGACCAAGTTGATCAGTTCGTCGAGTTTTTCGGCATCGACTCGGATTAAATTGGCTTCATTTTTTTTGTGATCGCTAATCTGTTTTTGTTTTTCCAGTGCGGCTTCAACCACCGGCGGACTGACCATCTGTTGTTCAACCAGAACTTCGCCAATAAGCCGTTGCGGATTGTCGCCATGTTCCGATTGAAAACGCAGGACATTGTCCAGCTCTTCCGGCGTTAAAGTGCCGCACTTGACCAGGATTTCGCCCAGACGCATCTCCTGTTCCGACAATTCCTGAATCAGGCGCTGGTATTCGAAGACCTTACTATGCGGCGGCAGGATGCGGATCAGGCAGTCGTCTCGGACGAAGTTGAAGACGCTTTCTATCGCAAGTTTATCGACATCGCTGCTAAAACTGATTTCAAAACCCAAATAGCACGATTCAGGATCCATTGCTTCAGCGGCTGGAATGGTGTCGATCAGCGTCACCAATTGGACAATGCTGCCTAACGAGGATAGACAGCGTACGAAGGAAAACGGGTCCATGCCGTTCCTGAACACGTCCGGGCCAAAGCGTAGCGATATATGCCAATGGTCGGTGCCGACCACGTCACTCTGCTCACGCTCCAGTTTAGGCTGATGAATTACCGGCATTTCTGCTAAAGGGTCGGTTTGATCGATCACTGTCCCGCCCAAGTAAGCTTCCAGCCGAGCAATTAATTTTTTACCGCGGTCGTCGGTTTCTTTACCGGGTTGACTGTCTTCGGCGACATGATCGATTAACGACTTCAAATGGTCGTGCGCTTCGATAAATAATGCCGCCAATACGGAATCCATAGCTATGTCGCCGCTACGTACCCTGTCCAATACGCTTTCCGCGGCATGGGTAAATACCACGATATGATCGATACCGAACATGCCCGCCGAGCCTTTAATGGTATGCGCCGCACGAAAAATAGCGTTGATAATCTCAGGGTCTTCAGCGGCCTGTTCCACGGTCAACAAGGCTTCTTCCATTTGTTCCAGGAGTTCCCTGCATTCGACAACAAAGGTTTGTAGATATTCGTCTGGAATCATGTCGATTTACCTTCTTGGCCGGGCTTGCGGACGATCAGCAGCGGGTCGCCGAAAAATCCGGCCAAACCTGACAAGTCCAAAAGCTCCAATACCGCAGGACTGTGGCCGGTAAAGCGTAAGGTTTTGCCTAACGCGGCTGCCTGTTTTTTTATCATCACCAGTAGTTGTAGTCCGGCACCATCGAACTCATCAACTTGGGACAGTTCCAGCTCCAGTTCTTCATTTGTCGATAGCCCTGACAGCAATTTATCTTTCAATTCCAAAACGGTATAAATGCTCAGTTCGCCCGCTATGGCAACGAGACCGCTAGACTGGTTTTTAGTTTTTCTGTTCGCCATAACTTGCCCCCCATGGCTTATGCCTGGATTAGCTGTGAAACCGCGGCCAATAATTGCGGCGGCTGAAAAGGCTTGACGATCCAGGCTTTTAC
>JBAQYH010000216.1:0-2152 GCA_049299935.1 Methylobacter sp.
ACATAGGCCCGATTGATATGTAACCCCATGCCCCGGAAAAAAAACCAAGCAAACACTCTCTTGATCAAGAGAGTGTTTTTTAGCTTATAAATTTTTCTACACGCGAATAAACCTAATCGGCCAAGCGCTTGCCAATACGCTTGTAAGCATGTTTAAGTTCTTCGCCGACTATTTTGGCCTTGGCTATAAACTCTTCTGAGGTTTCCACCGATTCGTCCGCTATTTCAGCGGCTTTGATTTTTAAGTGCTGCCACTGTTTTTCGGCTTCTTCAAACTCTTGTTTGGCATCCATAGAGGCCAGATGCAGTTTTAAATTTAGCTCGTCGCGTTCTATTTGCAACTTGTCTAATAAACTCTCGAAATCTTCTTTAATTGACATGACTCACCTCATTTTTATTGTTCACCGTGTAACTTAAAAAACCAGTTGCTATTGCATAACCGTCTGTAGAATAGAGAATTAAATCCTTTCAATCAATAAGTAGTACCACCAATTAAACACAGACTAACGTCTAGAATACATTGTATCGCTTTGTTTTAGGTGTTTTTTTTACTTTCAATTTAATAAAATTGTAAACATTAACTGGTATAGTGCCAAAAGCGCACAAGTGTCCGAACAATCGCCCTCCATTGACAGAAATATTTTATGACTCGCGAACTTTTATTATTACGACATGCCAAATCGGATTGGTCGATTGATATGGATGATTTTTCCCGTCCCTTAAAAAAACGCGGCCGGCGCGCTGCCAAGCAAGTGGGCCGTTGGTTGCGCGAGCAGCATCTGATACCCGACACCATACTCAGCTCTCCGGCAACGCGTACTCTGGCGACGGCGAAACGGGTTTGCCGTCAATTAGACATAGACGAGTCTACCATTGTCTGCGACCCGGGCATTTATGAAGCGGATGCCCAGACCTTGCTTGCCGTATTAAAAAACCTATGCCATGAGCGGCGAGTACTGTTGGTCGGGCATAATCCGGGCTTAGAGGACTTGTTGATTAAACTAATTCCTCATTCGGTTCCGTTATCGGCTAACGGAAAATGCCTTCCAACCGCCGCTTTAGCCCTGCTCTCTTTCAAAGGCGACTGGACAGAACTGGCCGAAGGTTGCGCCAAATTAGTCACGCTGATTCGCCCGGATAGCTTGCCTGAATAATAAACCACGCGGCAGATGGAAAAATAGAACACGGATTTGACTGATAACCACTGATAAAATGGAGCTTTTTCATAAAAACCATAGATAAAATTATTAAGGCCTTTTACAAGGGAAAACATTTCCGAATGATACAAAGAAACACAATCCGTCTAAATCCGCCTAATCAGTGTCATCCGTGTTCTGTTATAAAGCCGGTATCTGCCAAGTAGTTACAAAGGGAATACATTAATGTTAAGACTATTCAACTTCGACAAGGGTCGACTCAAAGAGCATACGCCGCCTGAAGATCAACTCAAGCAGGCGGTCGCCAAAGCCTCATGGATCGACGCCCACGATCCCAGCGACAATGAGCGCGCCCAGCTGCAAGCATTCCTACGCACAACCCTGCCCGAATCGGATGATGTCGAGGAAATCGAGTCTTCGGCGCGTTACTTTACCGACAACACCGGCGTTCATGTGCGCTCTTTGTTTCTGGCCCAAAGCGAGGGACGGCACAGCACGGCGACCGTCGCCTTCATTTTGCAAAATGATCGGTTAATTACCCTGCGCGAAGGCGCGTTGGCCGATTTTCGCCTGCTGCGTATGCGCGCCCGGCATGGGCAGGTTGCGGCGCATTCGCCGCAGGAACTGCTGGTGCTTATCTTCGAGCAAAAAGTGGAAAACCTCGCCGATGCGCTGGAGGACATTCATCGTAAGCTGGAAGATGTCAGTTATCTGGTGTTGGAAGAAATAGACTCCGATCTTGAAAATGCCATTGACCAACTGGCCAAACTGGAAGACAGCAACGGTAAGATTCGGCTATGCCTGATGGACACGCAACGCTCCATCTCTTTTCTGCAACGGCATCTGCGCAACCATCCCGAGTTGCAGGAAACGGCGCGGGAGATCATGCGCGACGTGGACACGTTGATGTCGCACACCACGTTCCTGTTCGATAAAATCAATTTCTTGATGGACTCGACCCAGGGCTATATCAACATCACCCAAAACAAGATTATT
>JBAQYH010000217.1:0-5577 GCA_049299935.1 Methylobacter sp.
GCTTTAAGCAGCCCCATGCCGACCGCCATAATGGCCGCCATGCCGGACGAAAACGCCAGACAGCGCTCGCCTTTCTCCATCAACGCCAGTCTTTCCTGAAAGGCACTAACCGTCGGATTGGTAAAACGGGAATAAATATTGCCCGGTTTCTGTCCGGTAAAGCGCAAAGCAGCCTCTTCGGCGCTAGTGAACACATAACTGGATGTGGCAAAAATCGGTATGCTGTGCTCATCTTCATGAGTGCGGTTATGCCCGGCTCTTATTGCCTGAGTTTCCAGAGAATAGTCGTTCCAGTTAATATCTTTCATTTGGTTTTTATTTTGGAGGAAGTGAACATAAAGCGTGATTTTAACACTTTTTTCTCAACGATACCGCCAGTTCGGGTGGCTCAGTCTTTATTTTGACTGTTTCCACTCGTCCTGAATTTTTTTGATGTGCTCGGTGTGGATACTCTCGAAGAGCCCTTTTAAAGCGATAATTTTCGCAGTCGCAGAGCGTTCATGATGACTGAAACCGAGCTGAAACTCATTGCTGCCGCCGCAATCATCGGTGACAGCAAAATGCCGAAAAACGGATACAACACACCGGCGGCAACGGGAACGCCGAGCGCGTTATAAATGAACGCAAAGAACAGGTTCTGGCGGATATTGCTCATGGTGGCTTGACTTAACATCCGCGACCTGGCGATTCCACGCAGATCGCCCTTGACCAGTGTGACACCCGCGCTTTCCATCGCGACATCGGTGCCCGTGCCCATCGCAATACCTACGTGCGCCTGCGCCAATGCCGGTGCATCGTTGATGCCGTCGCCCGCCATTGCCACGATATGGCCTTCGGCCTGCAATTGTTTAACGATTTCGGTTTTCTGTTCGGGTAATACTTCCGCTATAACCCCGTCTATGCCGAGTTTTTTTGCTACGGCATTGGCGGTAGTTTTATTATCGCCGGTCAGCATGACGACTTTTATCCCCGCTTCGTGCAGGGTTTTCAGCGCGTCCGGTGTTGACGATTTGATCGGGTCGGCGGCACCGATAAACCCGCCGAGCTTCCCGTCCACGGCGACAAACATGACGGTCTGCCCGTCCAGACGCAGCTCGTCAGCCTGTTTTTGCAAAGGCGTTGTATCGACATTCCGGGCTTCCATCAATTTGGCATTACCGAGTGCAACCTCGCGGCCTGAAATCCTGCCGCAAACACCTTCGCCGGTTACCGATTCAAATTGTTCGCCATCAGCCAGCTTGATGCCTTTTTCTTCGGCCCCTTTGACAATGGCGGCGGCAAGCGGATGTTCGCTGGCTCGTTCCAGGCTTGCGCCGAGATGCAACACCTCTTCTTCGGAAAAATCCTTGCCGGCGACTACTGACATGAGGCGGGGCTTACCCTCGGTCAGCGTGCCGGTTTTATCGATCACCAAGGTATCTATTTTTTCCATGATTTCCAGCGCTTCGGCATTTTTAATCAATACCCCGAGCTGAGCGCCCTTGCCGGTACCGACCATAATCGACATCGGCGTGGCAAGGCCGAGAGCGCAGGGACAAGCGATAATAAGTACGGCTACCGCATTAACAATGGCGTGAGCCAAACGCGGTTCCGGCCCCCACTGCCACCAGACGATCAAGGTAATTATCGCAATTATTACCACGGCCGGGACAAACCAGGCGGCAACCAGATCCGCCAGTTTCTGGATCGGCGCCCGGCTGCGTTGTGCTTCGCTGACCATATTCACGATCCGGGCCAGCAGCGTTTCGCCGCCGACCTTCTCGGCGCGCATCAGCAAACTACCGGTGCCGTTGACGGTGGCGCCTATCAGCCGGTCCCCTGCATTTTTTTCCACCGGGATGGGTTCACCGGTCACCATAGATTCATCGACACTGCTGTAACCTTGCTGCACGGCACCGTCAACAGGGATTTTTTCGCCGGGCCGGACGCGTAACACATCGCCAGGTTGCACCTGTTCAAGAGGAATATCCTCTTCCCTGCCGTCGCCTAACACCCGGCGCGCTCTTTTCGGCGCCAGCTCCAGCAGCATCCTGATAGCCTGGTTGGTGCGGCTACGCGCCCGCAACTCCAATACTTGCCCCAACAGCACCAATGCAGTAATAACGGCGGCGGCCTCGAAATAGACGGCTACCCTGCCCTCTGCATTGCGCATAACCAATGGAAAAATACCCGGCGCAAATGTTGCTGTCACGCTGTAGCCCCAAGCAACGCCGATACCCAATGCGATCAGCGTAAACATGTTTAAATTACGATTGATGATGGAACGCCATCCGCGCTGGAAAAACGGCCAGCCGCCCCACAAAACCACCGGCGTGGCTAAAGCAAATTGAAGCCATTGCAGCCAGTGGGTGAAAAAGTCGCCGGAAATCAATCCCGGCATCAGGTCATGACTCATCGCCAAAATGAACACCGGTATCGACAGCGCGGTACTGACCCAAAACCTTCGGCTCATCTCGGTGAGTTCGGGGCTTTCCTGTTCCTCCCCTGAAACGTCACGGGCTTCCAGAGCCATGCCGCACTTGGGGCAGGAGCCGGGCTCGCTGCGGATGATTTCAGGATGCATCGGGCATACATATTCAGTACGAATTCCGGGAGCCGCATTTTCCACTTGTTCCAGCGCCATTCCGCATTTTGGACAACGTCCCGGTTGTTCCTGGCGAACTTCAGGATGCATGGGGCAGGTATAAATTTTCTCATTAGCGTATTTTTTCATTGTCTTATCCTTTGTTGCTAGGGGGCGACGGATGACTTTTCTCAATTCAAGGACAATCAGCGGTATGAATCCAACGCCGATCCACGACACGCACTGATTTAGAGAAACCGGCTCGATCTGAAACAGCGTTTGCAACATTGAAATATGGTGTATCGCCAACTGCAAGGCGAAACTCACCGCCACAACCAGAAACAAGCGCAGGTTGGAAAACAGTCCTATCTGCCAAAGGGTGCGCTGTTCACTCCGTGCGCCGAAGGCACACAACAGCCCGGTAATTACCAGGGCGGTAAAGGCGGCATCTCGGGCATGATCAAGACTGTTGCCGATGATATAAAGTTCATAGGCAAACACCCCGAGATTGACACTGGCGGCCAGCAAACCGGTGAACAGGGTTAGTTTGAGTAAATCCCGGTTGAGCAGTGCCGACTGGGAATGTCGCGGCGGACGGCTCAACACGTCGGGGTCAATCGGATCGGTTGAGAGGGCCAGCGCTGCAAAACCGTCTGTCACCAGGTTGATCCACAAAAGATGCAGCGGCAATAACGGCAGCGGCCAACCCAGCAGAACCGCAACCAGCATCACGATCAACTCGCCGGTACTGCTGCCCAACAGATAGGCCAATGTTTTGGCGATATTGTCATAAATGCCCCGCCCTTCCTCCACGGCAGCGACAATAGAAGCAAAGTTATCATCCGTAACAATCATATCCGTAGCCTCTTTGGTCACCTCGGTACCGGTTAGGCCCATGGCGATGCCGATGGACGCCTCTTTGATCGCAACTTCCAATGCAAAACGTGCAAAAACTTTTGGGACAATTAATACCAGGGGTAACTGGAAATGGGGGTTTCTGTGACTCGCGTAGCATCACCGAAGCAGATATTAAACATCCGTACTCATCCAAAGACGATACGGGCAAATACTTAGCCAGGGGTTCGGTTTTTTTGCCTGCTTTTAACTGTTCGAGTTGATGAAAATGTTAAGCATCGGCTGCCCGAAGCTCAGCAATGGCCCCACGCAATACAAATAGCGCTGACCGTAGAAAGAGAGCGGCAATTGCCAAGCCAACCAGGATGTCGGGCCAACCTGTATGAGTAAACCATACGCCTGCGGCGGCAAACAATATTGAAACATTCGCAATAATATCGTTGCGCGAACACAACCAAACTGAACTCATGTTTATATCATCGGCTCGATGCCGCCAGAGCAAAGCCAAACAAATACTATTCGCCGCGAGCGCCAGCAGACCAATTGCACCAATGGCCTCGAATACTGGAACCTGCGGGAAAACAATCTTGTAAACGGCCTGCCCAAGAGCGAAAAAACCAAAGGCCGCCATGATGGCGCCTTTGAATAGGGCTGCACGGGCTTTCATTCTTGCGCCGCGTGCCACAACGTAAATACTGAAACCGTACACCAACGCATCGCCCAGCATATCCAGCGAATCCGCCACCAGCGAGACGGAACCGCCGATCAGTCCCGCTGTGAGTTCCACTATGAACATGACGGCATTAATACCCAACACTATCTTAAGCGTCGAGCTTTGGCGATTACGAAGCGCCTCGATCTCGCAAGCCTTGTCGTTGCAACAATCGGCCATTCGATTCTCCTGAAAAATGTTTAACGTTGAGTATAAGCTTGAGGTTCTTCAGACAAGCAATATCAAGTGTCCGCGCTTGCTTCATGATCCAGCTTAACTTCTATCTTATACCTAAATGATGCAATGGTTTTGAGTGGACTGGTGTGATTTTTTCGAACACTCAGATGCATGCGTGCCGCTCAGCTACTAAGACCGATTCTTTTCCAAATACTTGAAATTTGCCAAACAGCATTGGCCTGACGGGTTTCTAATTTCGCAAGCACATTCGCCTGATTTTGTTCGTTGTATGACAAAATCCTTGATCGGCTCTGCACGGTTGGCTTTTAACGCCGATGAATACTGATCGGCATCAATATCGAAGCAATAACAAAGTTTGTCTTCCTGAATCTCTGAATAGCTTCTTAAATACCATTTGGGAACAGCGTTTCCATAGCTGGAAAAG
Source organism: Methylobacter sp. (assembly GCA_049299935.1). Lineage (GTDB taxonomy): Bacteria > Pseudomonadota > Gammaproteobacteria > Methylococcales > Methylomonadaceae > Methylobacter_A. The sequence continues at coordinate 4,753 of JBAQYH010000217.1, forward strand.
TAACCGACTGCGCATTGTTTGGATGGACAGTAAAAATAGCTGTCAGCGGTAATCGCCTGATTCTCGGGAAACCGGACCTGATGGTACAGCGTACGCATCCCAACGCTGATACCAGCAGAACCACACTCAGGGCAAACCTCCCTGGTTTTTGCAGAGGCATTCGAACAGCAGCAATCAGACATAAACGTATCCTTAACTTTATTGAGCAGCCGGGCCGGCAATGCTTGCCGGATAACCGGCATCTGTCGTGGCTTTGATCAACGCCGAACTATTTGTTTTTTGGACATCGAAAGTGACTGTCGCAGTTTTGGCATCGTAATCGACAGCCGCCTGTTCTACGCCATCGACTTTCTGCAAGGCTTTTTTGATCGTGAAAGTACACATTGGGCAGGACATGTTTTGTATATTCAGCGTCACCGTTTGCTGCCGGTTTGGCTGTTCGGCAGTTGTTTCCGCATGGACCGCCGGTATCCACAGAGTGCTTGCTAACAGGCTTACAATTAACAAACCGGTTTTAATTGACATATCGGAGTACTCTCAATCTATGAAAAAGGGCGCTAACCAGGGAAAGGCGAGCAATATCAAAATGAACAAGGAGCCAAGCCAAAACATCAGGCGTTGTCGGCGTTGAATGCCGGATACGGCACACGACATGGATACAGGAGGACTGCATGGAGCAGTTGCCGAGGTTTCACCTTCTTCACAGCGGTATGGCATTAGATAAAGTTTTCTATAGCCGAGCGCTATAAAAAACAGGGTCAAAATGATGAAAAACGGCCGAACCGGTTCCATTGCCGTAAGCGTACTGATCCAGGCCCCGCCAAT
>JBAQYH010000218.1:0-6196 GCA_049299935.1 Methylobacter sp.
GGTTAGAATGTTGTGCTAACTTCTCCCAAGCTCCTGACGTAGCCGAGAGACTTATCCTGATGAATAAGGTATTAATTCTTTTAGAATTTATGGTATAAAATTTGCCAGAGCATTTATGATTAAACTAATGCTTAGTTTTGGCTCTGTTAAATTAAAACTTTAAGGTCAAGGCTTTGCGCGGGAGCTTTTTATAATATGTATGAGGACAGAAAGATGAAAACTTAAAAATAACGTTAATTGGCAAATTTTGTATCAAAAATTGAACTTAATTAAATCCTGGAGTTTTATCATGAAGCTACTATCAATCTTGATGCTCACTGCGTCAATAATCAGTTGTACTCAAGAATTATTGAGTAATCTGCAAAGCTTATTTTTGCTAGCCATACAATTAATAAATTGCCCACTTTTAGTTTTTGACCATTGTGGTGTAAGTGCTGATTGCTTATATCATGTAATTCTTAAATTGGCTCAATTTAGAATCTAACCAAATAAAATCATAAGGAACATACCATCTTAATTAAGATGGCTATTGTGTTGTTGTTTGAGATGGTATGTTTTATGGTAACTTTTTGTTTATATGGCGGAGCTAGAATTCTCTTTTCGGTGTAAAAAAAACCGCAAGCTTGCCAGTTTTATTCTTGCGCGAATTACTTGGTAGCCTAGTCCGGTCTTTAACTTTCCGAGAGTAGCAATGAATCGAAACAAGCCATACAGCAAAAGAATTCTGTTAGTCACAACCGGAATATCGCCGCAAATAGTGACGGAAACGCTTTATAAATTGGCCGTCGATAATCAACATCCGTTTATCCCGACCGAGGTGCATTTAATCACCACTAAAGAAGGGGCCGACAAGGCACGGCAAGCGTTATTGGCCGAAGCCGGCGGCGAAAATTGGTTCGGGCGTTTATGCGACGATTATGCGTTGCCCAATATTAAATTCGGCCCCGAACACATCCATGTTATTGCCGATACCGAGGGCGTATTTATCGACGACAGTCAATGCACCGAACATAACCGCGCCTCGGCGGATTTTATTACCCATAAAATATGGGAGTTTACTCGGGATGAGGATTGCGCCCTGCATGTTTCCCTGGCCGGCGGACGTAAAACCATGTCTTTTTATACCGGTTATGCGCTTAGCTTATATGGCCGGGTCCAGGATCGCTTATCGCATGTGTTGGTGGACTTGGAACTGCAAAACAAGCCGGATTTTTATTATCCGTTGCCGGGGCAGACGGGCGTTACTATTATCCTGTCGGAAATTCCTTATGTCCGTATGCGTTGCCATGTTCCCGACCGGCTGTTAAACGGTGAGGTTGGGTTTCAGGAAGCGGTAAATACTATTCAGCGCTTTATGCTGCCGGAAACCGTCGTTTGTTATAAAGCAGAGCAAGCCGTTGAGCTAAACGGCTTGAAGATCAAGTTAAAAACAGCCGATTTCGCTTTCTATGTTTGGATGTGCCAAAGGAAAAAACAAGGTAAACCGCCGTTATGCTTAGAACAGGAAGATTTTATCGAAAGCTATTTAGCGGTGTATGAGTTGTATGCAAAGACGGATAGCGATTTCCTTGAAAAAGTAAAAGCAGTTGCCCAGGCAGCGGTACAAGTCATTGGCGGTAAAAAGCACGATCCAAAGAAAAATTGGTTTTGGCAGAGAAAGGGGAAGGTGCATAAAGCGATTGAAGATGAACTCGGAAAAAAATGGGCGGAACCGTTCCTGATTAAAATGATCGAGGAAAGCGGAATGGCAACTTATGAGCTCGGCCTGCCAGCCAGTCGTATTGAAATTAAACGGTAATAATGTAGAGAAGGTTAAGGTATGAACAAAGCGTATTTGTTTGAAGCCCACACCATTCAGCCTTACATCTTGGAAGGCGGGAAATTGGCGGAAATGGTCGGGGCCAGTGAGATTCTGGAAGAGCTGGTTGGCAAAGAAGGACCGTTAGATAGCGTCCTGCAGGAAATGGGGCTTAAAGAACAAGTCGATTTTGTTTTTTCCCGGCGCGGCGGCGGCGCTTTTTACTTGTTGTTTAAGGAGGCGGTTAACGCCCGGCAATTAATGGAAGTCTGGAGCCTGATCGTTAGCGGCTTTGCTCCGGGGTTGAAGTATACGCATGCGTGTTATTTCGAGGCTTCCACGCAAAGGGAGGCTATCAAAAAAGCAAAAGAGTTACTGGGCCAACGACGTAATTGGTTGATGCCGGAACTGCCTGAGGCCGGGCCTTGGGTGCGGCGAAGCCCCAGAACCGGAAAACCGGCTCGGGCTTTTTCCAAGGTCGATAAGATTTGGCTGGATAAGGCGGCTGAGGTTAAGCAAAAAACCCGTTATGCCAAAGGCAAAAAGTTAAGCCGAAAGTTTCTAAACGACGGTTTGGATAAAGAGTACGAATTTCCACGGAATATGGAGCACCTTGAAGACAAACAGGAAGGCGCCGTGTTTCCTTTCAATAGCGATAACCACAATGTCGGCATTATCCATGCCGATGGCAATGGTTTGGGTCAGATTTTAATCAAACTGGCAGACAAGCTTGAGCAATCCGATGAATACGCGAATGTGTTTTATGAATTGTCTAAAAGAATCGATAAGGCAACGCAAGCGGCTGCCGGCAGGGCGTTGGTTTCTGCTAAGGCGCTGGAACGGGCGGTTACACAGGCGGATAAAAAAGTAATACCGGCAAGGCCGCTGATTTTGGGCGGCGACGACTTGACGATTATTGTCAGGGCGGATTTGGCTTTGGAGTATGCGCGCGACTTTATCCTGTTCTTCGAGCAGGAAACGGAAAAGGAATTAGCACCGTTGCACCGGAAATATCCGGACAGCATCCCTAAACAAATGACCGCCTGTGCCGGCGTTGCGTTCTTGAAGTCTCAGCAACCGTTTTCATTCGGCTATGCACTGGCGGAAAGTTTATGCCGCGAGGCCAAAAAACGGTCGAAGCAAAACATTACCGACGGGATGATTCCCGGTAGTTTGGCTTTTCACCGGGTCACCAGCAGTTTCATCGACGAGTACAGTGAAGCCCTGAAGCGTGAGCTGACCTCCAAGTATCCCAAACAGGAAATACAAAAAACCCTGGGCGCATACGGAGCGGGTCTATTTGCCGACGAATTGCCAAGCTTTGACGTGCTTGAGCAGATCAAGAATTTATTCATCGAGCCGGATATGGCTCGAGGCCCGACCCGGCATTTTTTGACGCTGGTTTCTATCGATTCCATGGAAGCGGCGGACGCGTGGCGGCGCTGGCGGAAAAATATGGGCAAAAATTCCATTTTGAAAGACATATTGAAGGAATACGACGGCTATGCGGCCCAACTGGGTTTTGCACAAGATTCGCCGTTCGTCAACGATAACGTCGAACCGAGCCGGCAGAAAACCTTCATCGGCGATTTAATCAATTGGCTAGCTGCCGCCGGGGAGGGTGAGCAATGAGTAATAACATGACTATAACCATCGATATCGGCAGTTACTGGCATCCCGGCTCGGGCCGCGGTAGCGGCAGCCACTTGGATGCGTTGGTGGAAAACGACGCTGACGGCTTGCCGTTTATTTCCGGGCGCATGTTGAAAGGCTTGTTGAGGGATGCGGTCAACCGCTTGGAGCAATGGGGGCAATTGGCTGAGTTTAGGGCTGACGATGTGAGTTTGGCGGAAAGCTTGTTCGGCAGCCGGGGGTACGGTAAAGACAATGTCCCGCGCAACCTGACCAATCCCGGAAAAATAAAAGTCGGCGATGCGCAATTACCGGAAGAGTTACACCAATGGTTGGCTTATAAACCTCATGATGCGCACCGCAAACAGCTTTACCGCGAGGTGTATTCCACTGCGATCAACACCAAAACAGGAGCGGCTGAACACCACAGTCTGCGCGGCATGCAAGTGGTCGTGCCGTTACAGTTGGAAGCGCGACTTGAATGGATAGGCGCTAGCGAAGCGGGAAACTGGACGCAAATTATCGGGGAAGCCCTGCCTTTAATCAGGGCGGTCGGCGCTCAACGCAGCCGGGGATACGGCAGGGCACTGCTGCACATCAAGGAGAACCAGGCATGAAACAGTACACAATCACTTTAACATTGCAGGAAGACGTGATCATCAGCCAACGTTCCGCCAGCTTGGGCGGGCACAGGTCATTGGATTACGTGCCCGGCGCGGTGCTGTTGGGGGCTTGCGCCGGGCGTTTATACAACCGGATATGCGCAGAGTTTGGACAGCAACAAGCCTACCGCCTGTTTCATTCCGGCAAAGTGCGCTTTGGCAATGCCTATCCGTTATCGGTCTCAGGGCAATTGGGCATGCCGATGCCTTTGCTTTGGCGCTGTATAAAAGGCGATAACTATCAAAGCAAACGGGATGGCGACAGGTATCAATTGGACATAGGCAAAATCAACCAGGACAAAGATAACGGCGGCGTCCAGTATGTCCAATTAAGAAGCGGCTATTTAACCTGCGATTTGGAAATTCTGAAACCCGGCCAAACCTTGCGGATGAAGACAGCAATCGATCCGGACACGGCGCGGGCAGCCACTTCGCAATTGTTCGGCTATCAGGCGTTGCAGGCGGGACAACGGTTTTGCGCAATATTGGCGGCGGATGACGATGTTCTTGAGCTGGCGGAGTTGGCGGCTAAGGCAATGCGCGGCAAGTTGCTGTTGGGGCGTTCCCGTTCCGCCCAATACGGAAAAGCCGTGTGCGAGGTTAGCGAGAGTTTTAATCCGCCCGCACCGGATGCCGGGATGTTGGGAATTAAACAGCTTAAGTTGTGGCTGCAAGCGGATACGGTCCTGCAGGATGACCAGGGCCGGCCGTTGATGCATGGCGAGCACGTCAGTTTGCCCGGACTGCCTGACTCGGAAATAGACTGGCAAGACAGTGTTTTGCGTTTCCGCCGTTACAGCCCGTATAACGGCAAACGCCGCAGTTTCGACATGGAACGACAAGCGATAGAAAAAGGCAGCGTGCTGAGCGTTACGTTACATGAACCGCTCGACCAAGCGCAATGGGATGTGTTGCAGAAAGGATTGGGTTTGTATCGGGAGTCAGGTTTAGGGCAGGTAGTGGTCAATCATGCGTTGACCGACAACGATAAGATTAAACAGATCATTCCTTTTGCGGATGTAGCGGTTGCAGCCGCTCAGGTGCCGAAGCAGCCCGCTTCCGATTTTGCTAAATGGATTCAAGCTAGGGTAGCGGTTAATACCGATTTGAACAATGACAAAAAATACGCGGAACAGTTGATTAGCGAGTTGCCCCAACTGTACCAACGGGCTCGCGCTTATTACGGCCTGGAAGCCCATATGTCTATCGGCCCCAGCGCCAGCCAATGGTCTCAGGTTGTCGATGCCGGTAAGGAGTATCAACATGACCAAAAGGCTTTGTTCGGAAAAGTTTTCGATGCCGACAACGGCATCTGCAAAGTCGGCGATGAAGCCTGGAGCGTTACCACGCTGACGGAGAACGGTACGGAAATTAAGTTTGCCGACTGGCTAAAACAAGCGCTGGAGAACACGGCATTAAACAGCCCGGCCTACGTCGCTACATTGGTCGCCAGAATGGGCGCGGAGTACGTTAAAGCTGAAAAAAAAGGAGTGCGCGATGACGCCTAAACTTTACTGTTTTCATATTGCCCGCTTTGTTTTGCAGGCCGAAACCGCGTTCGCTGTTAATAGCGGGCTGAGGGACGGCGCTTTCGACTCGTTAATCGTCAGGGATGCGAACGAACTGCCGGCAATTCCGGGTACGAGCCTGGCCGGCGTGCTTCGGCATCAATTCGAATCATTGTACGGTAATCAGGTCCAAGCCGTTTTCGGCTATGCCGAGCAAGACCGGGGCGAAGCGTCCCGGCTGCATGTTTCCTGGGGCTGCGTTCACGACAGTCATGATCGGTCGGTCGAGGGAATACGCTTTGACTTGAATAAAGATCCCGTCTTGGAACGCTTGCAGCAAGATCATCCTTTTCATCGCGAAAGAGTCCGCATTAATGAACGCGGCGTAGCGCAAGACGGCGGCAAATTCGACCTGACTGTGGTTCCGGCGGGTTGCCGTTTCAGTTTTGAAATAAGTTATTGGTCGGACAGCAAGGATGATCCGTATTGGCGCAACATTTTGACCTTACTGCATTTGCCGTTGCAAATAGGCGCATCCACCCGTAGCGGTTTGGGTTGGTTTAAATTGGAGCGGCTGGAGCAACGGAGCCTGGACC
>JBAQYH010000219.1:0-1801 GCA_049299935.1 Methylobacter sp.
AAATCAACCGTTCACATCCCTGTGCTCTCGGCAATTGCTCCATGCATTGCTCTACCTCCTGCATCCTTGCAGTCGTGGATTCCGGCAATCCCTGCCGGAATGACGGTCTACCGTAAACACTTGTGTATAACGATGAGAGCTCCGGCTTGGGAACCCAGTTAGCGAAGCTCCCGGCAACTGCTCCCTGCGTTGCTCTACCTCCTGCATCCATGCAGTCGCAGCTTCGCGAGTCGGGAAGCTGGAGCTTCCAAGACTGCATTCCCAAGCTGGAGCTTGGGAACGAGCAATCCGTCCAATCCGCGTCGCCTAGAGGCGCCTACTTTTGGCATCCGTGGTCTATTAAACGTAGGTGGCATTCGCTGAATGGTTAAATTACTGCATCACATCGGTTATTTCATTGGGATAAATCTGGACAAAGACGATGCGCGAGCCATGCATTTTCCTGACTACGACATCGAATTGGTTGAATTCGATTTTCTGGCCTTCTACCGGAATATCGCGCAGCTTGGCCATGATCAGTCCGCCAATCGAGACCTCGTCTTCCAATTCAAGCTCTTCGTTCTCGACATCGATGCCCATGATCCGTTCCAGCGAAAATATCGGCAGACTGCCCTTGCCGATTAGGGTGCCGTTATCAAGCCGGGTCCAGTCATTGTTGTTTTGGCGGAACTCGTCGCGTATCTCGCCGACCATCGCGCTTAACAAATTATCCAGCGTGATGAAGCCTTGCGGTTTATGGCCTTTTTGGCCAATGACGGCAAAATGCGACGCGCCCATGCGGAATTGACGGAATAACTCCAGCGCAGGCGTGTGCGGCGGGATATATTGGATAGGCCGCAGGTAATGATTCAAGTCGTCAATCGTTTTGCCTTCCTGCTGAGCGAAAAACAAATCTTTCAAATGGATCACCCCTAACACGTCAACACCGTTAGTGTCGAAATAGGGATAACGGCTGAAGCGTTTTTGCGATACGGTTTGCAGGTTTTTTTGCAATGACTCGCTCCGGTGCAATGCCGTGATCTCATGGATCGGGCGCATCAGGTCGGATACTTCGAGTTCGCTGAAATCCAGCGTTTTCGCCAGAATGTTCCATTCATCGCGGGTAAAACGGGCGTCCGGGAAATTGCTGCGTAAAATCAGTTTAAGTTCATCAGCCGAGTAATGCGCATTATGGTCATGAACATTGCCCAAGCCGAACAGGCGCAGTACCAAATTGGCGCTGGAGTTGAGCAGCCAGATCGCAGGATACATCAGCCAATAGAATCCGTAGAGCGGCACGGCGCTCCATAAGCCGATTTTTTCAGGATTGCGAATCGCCAGAGATTTCGGCGCAAGCTCGCCGACGACGATATGCAGAAACGAAATGGCGGAAAAGGCGAAAGTGAATGATATGCCGTGTATCAGCTCCGGCGAGGTGATGCCGATCCTATCGAACAGGGATTCCAGCAGGCTGGCAAATGCAGGCTCGCCGATCCAGCCCAGGCCGAGCGAAGCGAGCGTAATGCCCAGCTGGCAGGCCGATAAATAGGCATCGAGTTTTGCGTGTACCTTACCCAGAATGCGCCCGCGCCAGCCTTGTGTTTTAACAATCGCGCGGATGCGCGTCTGCCGCAGTTTGACCAGACCGAACTCTGCGGCCACAAAAAAGCCGTTGAGCGCAACCAGCAACAGCGCGGTAATGATCAGAAAAAGGTTATTCATATAAAAAGTAGTATTGCCGTCGTCGGTCAAGTTAAACAGTGGCACGATTCCGGGTAGTATACACATTGCAGAGAAAACCGGCATTGGGCCGGCGTGGAAT
>JBAQYH010000220.1:0-1689 GCA_049299935.1 Methylobacter sp.
AAATCAACCGTTCACATCCCTGTGCTCTCGGCAATTGCTCCATGCATTGCTCTACCTCCTGCATCCTTGCAGTCGTGGATTCCGGCAATCCCTGCCGGAATGACGGTCTACCGTAAACACTTGTGTAACGATGAGCGCGCTGCGTGGGAATGCAGTTAAAGGCGCGCTACGCCGCGAGTTGGGTGCATCCTATGCACTACATCCAGACAGCGCGACAAACAGGACAAAAATTATTTGTGGGTAACATCAGCTACTAATCAGGAAATATTTTGGGCGGCATTCCAGCTGAAGACCTTAACCTGCTGTTTTTATAGCCAGCGTCAAAATAAAATCGGTTTCTATTTCGAGTTCCGCGGCATCCTGAATGGCTTGCTGAACGCTTTCATTGGCTCGCCACGCAAAAGGCGTCATCTGCAACAGGGCGATTCTTTGCTGGGGATTCGGGGCGATTTTATAACTGATGCGTTGCGTATCAATGCGGTCGAAGCCCTGCGGCAGCTCGCTCTCCAAAGCATGCTCTTTGACCTCGGCATAGATAAATTCTTTTAATTGCCATAGATGTCTGGGACCCGGCGTAACGGTCAGCAAAAGTCCTGATGGTTTCAGTACCCGCCTTAGTTCATCATCGTTTGACGGGGCAAATACTCTCAGCACAACATTGAAATACTGAGCTGCATAAGGCAACCGGTTTGAGCTTGCGACTGTAAATCGGGCATTGGGCTGTTTCTTGGCGGCAGCGGCTACGGCAAATTTGGCAATGTCGACGCCGTGCAGCATCATTGTGTTTGAGCAATAGGCTTCAATCTTCCGGCTGTAATAGCCTTCGCCGCAACCCAAATCCAGCAGATGCTTGGGTTGGTTCGCATCGATCATCATCGCCACTGCTTTGGCCATCGGTTCATAAAAACCGGCTTCCAAAAACTCGCGCCTAGCCTGCATCATTTGCTTGTTATCGCCCGGCTCAGCGGAATGCTTGAACTGCACCGGCAAAAGATTCAGGTAACCTTCTTTGGCGAGATCAAAGTGATGGTTATTTCCGCAAACGTAGCTTTTTTGATCTAACTGTAGCGGGGACGCACAAAGCGGGCATACATAACAGGATGATGTGGGCGGGTGAGGTTGATGCATGTAAACAGGGGGCTTTTACCCGGCTAGGCCGCGTAAAAATCGTAGATGGGTTGAACGGTTGCTTTTAGTGGAAGACAGGATCAACTTAAGTTAACCCTGTCTTAAACGAAAGTCAGATCTAGTGATTGATTGACTTGTAAAAGCCTAATGCTTTGTTCAATTCAGCAATAGCTTTTGGCTCATCAGCGCTTTTGCCGATGATTTGAGCTTTAATAAGGCTGTCTAAACCTTGTTTTACGGCAGCTTCGTTGCCTACGATCTCTTCGGAAGCGGTACGTGCCGCTTTTTCGTGTGCATAAGCGGCATTGAAATCGTGTTTGTTGATTTCAGCGATTGCTTCTTCGATGTGTGCAATAACTTCAGCGGCTTTTGCATCTTCAGCCAAAGCAACGGTGCTTGCACCAAAAGAGATAGCCATAACGGAAGTGATTACTGCTTTTTTAAATAAATTCATCATATACCTATGAAGTGTTTTGGTGTGATTTCCAGATTCTCTCTGAAAATTAATGATCGAAAGGGAAACTACCTTCCGGCGTCTATCATATACGAATAATCGATTCC
>JBAQYH010000221.1:0-4732 GCA_049299935.1 Methylobacter sp.
TGTCTTCCACGCTTACTTCGACGCTGCCTTGATAGCCTTTGTAATTGAAGGGTTTCATTTAAAGATATTTTTCTGTGCCTATATTCTTAAGTGATAAACATATCATCTATTTCAGTTGTCATCAAAATTCGTTCCTGAGTCTGATATAAGCATTGGCGCGTTTTGCCCGTTCCGCTTGTCTTTCATATTGAACTATTCTTCCGGCTTTTACCTTAGCGGCCATTTGCAATATGTGGTACAACATGATTCGACTGATTTTACCTACCGCAGCAGTCGGGAACAGAACGTCTATTGCATCGAATTTTAATTTGGAAGATCATTGGATAAACACAATAACCGGATAATATTATGGCGATAAATACCAACAGACCCACGTCTCCGCATCTGCAAGTCTATAGATTGCCTTTAACGGGCATTATTTCCATCACTCACCGCATGACCGGCGTTATGCTTTCAGCCGGTTTGATCTTATTCGTTTACATTATTTCGGCGCTGGCTGGCGGCGCTGATTCATACAACGCAATGCAAACTTTAATGGGTCTGTGGCTGTTTAAATTAGTGATCTGGGGTTTTGTTTACGCATTGTTTTTCCATCTGTGCCATGGCGTCCGTCATTTAATCTGGGATGCAGGTAACAGCTTTGAACTTGAAACGTTAAACCGGTACGCGATGATTGAGCTGGCGGCTTCGGTGATGCTGACTTTGATGACTTTCGTGTGGGGGCATTATGGATTATAGAACGCCTTTATCCAGGGCCAAGGGCTTAGGCTCTGCAAAAAGCGGAACGGGGCATTGGTGGATGCAGCGGATCACTGCCGTAGCGTTGATTCCGTTGTCTTTCTGGCTGATCGAATTTTTGGGGTTGAGCCTGACGGCTCCCTATCAGCAAACAGTAGATTGGTTGGTATCACCGCTTAACAGCATCTGCATTGTGGCCTGGGTTATCGCCGCTTTTTACCACGCCGCATTGGGCTTGCAGGTGGTGATTGAAGATTATGTCGCTGCCGAAGGCCCCAAGATCATCTCAATTTGGACGGTCAATCTGGCATTTTTGTTTTTGGCGATTGCGGCGTTGCTTGCCGTATTTCGCATCGTATCGATAGGGTGATTCATGGCCGCAGACTATAAGATTATTGAACATGCTTACGATGTAGTGGTGGTCGGCGCAGGCGGCGCGGGGCTGCGCGCTACCTTGGGCATGGCGGAAAAGGGCCTTAAGACAGCCTGCATCACCAAAGTATTCCCAACCCGCAGCCATACTGTCGCCGCGCAAGGCGGCATCAGCGCGGCGCTAGGCAATATGGGCGAAGACGACTGGCGCTTCCACATGTACGATACCGTCAAAGGTTCCGATTGGCTCGGCGACCAGGATGCGATTGAGTATATGTGCCGAGAAGCCATCCCCGCCGTGATCGAGCTGGAGCATTACGGCGTACCTTTTTCAAGAACGGCCGACGGCAAAATCTATCAACGTGCATTCGGCGGCATGACCACGCATTACGGCACCGGCTTGGCGCAACGCACGTGTGCTGCGGCCGACAAAACCGGTCACGCCATTTTGCACACCTTGTACCAGCAGTCGTTAAAACATAAAGCCGAATTCTTCGTTGAATACATCGCGTTGGATTTGATTATGGAGGACGGCGAATGCCGCGGCATCTTGGCTTGGTGCCTGGATGACGGATCGCTGCATTTGTTTAAATCGCAAATGACGGTACTGGCGACCGGCGGCTACGGACGCACATTCTTTTCCTGCACCTCGGCGCATACCGTGACCGGCGACGGCAACGCGATGGTGTTGCGCGCAGGTTTGCCGTTGCAGGATATGGAATTCATCCAGTTTCACCCGACCGGCATTTACGGCGCTGGCTGCCTGATTACCGAAGGCGTCAGGGGCGAGGGCGGCTATCTGACCAATTCCGAAGGCGAGCGCTTCATGGAACGCTATGCGCCGTCGGCCAAGGATTTGGCCTCACGCGACGTGGTCAGCCGTGCAATGACTATTGAAATTGAAGAAGGCCGTGGCGTGGGGCCGCTGAAAGATCACATTTACTTACATATCGAACATCTCGATCCTGCCATCATTCACGAACGCTTGCCGGGCATTTCCGAAACCTCGAAGATTTTTGCGAATGTCGACATCACCAAAGAGCCGATTCCGGTGCTGCCGACCGTGCATTACAACATGGGCGGCATTCCGACCAATTACAAAGCCGAAGTCGTGACCTTGAACGGCGGCGATCCCGATGCCGTGGTGCCGGGCTTGATGGCGATTGGCGAGGCGGCCTGCGTGTCCGTACATGGCGCGAACCGTTTGGGTTCAAACTCGTTGCTCGATCTGGTGGTGTTCGGACGCTCCGCCGCGATACGTTGCGCGGAACTGATCAAGCCCGGATCAAGATTAAAGCCGTTGGCGAGCAATGCTTGCGATAAAGCCATCGCCCGTTTCGATAAAATCCGCAATGCGAACGGTAGCCGCTCGACCTCCGATATTCGCCTGGACATGCAAAAGGTCATGCAAGCCAAAGCGGCGGTGTTCAGGACCGGTTCCACGCTGACCGAAGGCATCAACATGATGGCCGAAGTCAGCAAAACTTTTGCCGACGTCAAAGTGAGCGATAAATCGTTGATCTGGAATACCGATCTGGTCGAAACGCTGGAACTGGACAACCTGCTGAGCCAAGCTACCGTAGCAATCAACGCGGCCGGTAACCGAACCGAGAGCCGGGGCGGCCATGCACGGGAAGATTACCCGAATCGCGATGACGCAAACTGGCTGAAACACACGTTGACCTGGCTGGACGGCGACAAAGTTAAAATCGATTACCGGCCGGTACATATGTACACCTTGACCAATGAAATCGAGGTTATTCCGCCCAAAGAGAGGGTTTATTAATACACGCGTTGAGAGACATGATATGAAAACACTCACATTGGAAATAGACGACAGCATCTACAGCCAAGTCGTCGGTTTTTTAAATTTATTGCCGGAAAAGCAATGCCACATTATTGAAACCTTGCCCGATTCATCAAACGATAACCAACAACTGACTATAGAATCGGCATTCGGCTTAATAAAAACCCCTATCACTGCTACGTTGGCCGATATTGAGCAAGGTATTATCGAGGGGGCAATAAGTGATAGCGATTGATACTAATGTGTTAGTTCGGGTCATTGTCGAAGATACCGGGCAGCCTGAACAAACAAAAATCGCCCGCGATTTGGTTGAAAACGCGAAGAAAGTCTATCTCTCTCAAATCGTGCAAGTAGAATGCACTTGGGTGTTGGCGAAAGTTTATAAAATAGATAACGCCTCTTTGTTGGCTGTGCTTGAACACTTGCTGATTAATCCCGCTTTTATTCTGCAACATCCTGAACATTTTAAAACCGCTATCGATTTATTTCGGCTAGGCCATGCAGATTTTGCCGATTGTTTGATTGTGACTGAAAGCTCATACCTTGACACGGTCTTATATACCTTTGATAAGCGCTTAGCCCTGCATAGCAATACAAGATTACTATCATGAATCCCACTCAGAAGAGAATAGACTAATGGCTGAATTTACACTTCCCAAAAATTCGGTTTTAACCAAAGGCAAAACCTTTAAAGCGCCAGAGGGCGCAACTAACATCCGCCGTTTTGAAGTGTATCGCTGGGACCCGGAATCCGGCGAAAACCCGCGCATCGATGCGTTCGAGCTGGACATGGACAGCTGCGGCCCGATGGTGCTGGATGCGATCCTGAAAATCAAGAACGAGATCGACAGCACTTTGACCTTTCGCCGTTCCTGCCGCGAAGGCGTGTGCGGTTCTTGTGCGATGAACATCAACGGCAGGAACAGTCTAGCCTGCACCAAAGCCATAGATTCTTATTCCGGCACGATTAAAATCTACCCGTTGCCGCATATGGATGTCGTTAAGGACTTGGTGCCGGATACGACCCATTTTTTCGCCCAATACGCATCGATCAACCCCTGGATAGAAACCCAAACCCCGCCGCCGGCCGATGCCGAGCGTTTGCAAAGCCCGGAAGACCGGAAAAAGCTGGATGATTTATACGATTGCATCCTGTGCGCTTGTTGCTCGACTAGTTGCCCCAGTTACTGGTGGAACAGCGAGCGTTACCTGGGCCCTGCGGTGTTGCTGCAAGCCTACCGCTGGCTGGTCGATAGCCGCGACGAAAACACCGGAGAGCGGCTGGACGAACTGGAAGACCCGTTTAAATTGTATCGTTGCCATACTATTATGAATTGCACCGACACTTGTCCCAAGGGCTTGAATCCGGCCAAGGCGATTGCGGAGACCAAGAAACTGCTGGTGCAGAGAAAGTTGGGTTGATGGACGAGCTGGCTCGGTTAAAGTGGCAATGTCGGCGGGGGACTAAAGAGCTGGATTTTCTATTGAGCCGGTATTTGGAAACGGGGTATTTGGTGGCGGACCAAGCAGAGAGGGATTTGTTTGTTGAGTTGTTGGGGATGGAGGATGATGTGTTGGTTGGGGTTTTGATGGGGGATTTGGAAGTGGAGGGAATTGAGGTTTTGGTTGGGAAGATACGTGTTTTTGCGTATGGAGGTAGCTAGGGTTTAGGGTTAGCATCGTTTGGCGTAAATATTTATGGAATTGATTACCCATGTTTTTTGATGAGGCTATCTGTATTTATTTTAGGATGTCTAATACTAGTTAGGGCGTCGAAAGTTAATTCTCATTAATGGCTTTAGTTATTAGCGGAGG
>JBAQYH010000222.1:0-3812 GCA_049299935.1 Methylobacter sp.
CCTTTTCGCCCGGCATCACCAGCACCGTATCTTTCCAGCCGTTTTGTATAAATCCAGAAGAAACGGAGGCGTAGCTATCGCCGGCACCCGATTTCACTTCCCGTTTGACGATCTGGAACTGTTCGCCATGCAAATGCATCGGATGCGGCATATTCATCATGCCGTGCATGCCGCCGCCGTCAAAACCGTTATCGAACTCGATTACTTGCAGGCTGTTGACTGGAATAATCTCATTCGGCTGAATGTCGTTCATTGCGTAAGCACGGCCATTCAGCAGGGCCGACATGTGCTCCATGGATAAAGCGATGGTTCTGGGGCTGTCCGCATTGGCAGCATCTTTGATATGTAGCGGGGTGATCGGGGTAAGCGTTTTAGGCAGGGTGTTTTCGCCTTGCTCCTTTTTGGCGACCCGGATTTTTAACAGCGGGTAGTCCGATCCTGATGGCAAGGTGCTGACTGACATCATGCCCCCCATCATGCCGCCACCCATCATGCCCCGGTGTCCGCCTCCGCCCATCATGCCTCGCCCGTGCCCACCCATCATGCCGCCGCCCATCATTCCCATGCCGCCATGCGAGGCCGCATCAAATTGAAGACTGCGCAAGGCCAGCTCGGAACCCACCTCCCGTTTGCTGAAATCCATCCATAGTTCCAGCCGTTCTCCAGGAGCCAGCATCACATAAGCATGCTGCTCCGGAGTTTCCAGCAAGCCGCCGTCAACGCCGATGACGGTGAGGGGCGTGCCGTCATCCCAGGCCAGCTTATAGATACGGGAGTTCGAACCGTTGACCAGCCGGAGCCGGTAGGCGCGTGTCGCCACCGGCAACACAAAGTCAGGCCGACCGTTGACCAGGATCTGGTCGCCCAGAAAGCCCTGCATGCGCTGCATCATGTGCGCCGAATAAACCAGCTGGTTTTGACCGTCAAAACTGCGGTCCTGAATCACCAGCGGCACATCCAGGTCGCCGCTCGGTAAATTCAGCGCCTGTTCCTGATCGTCGCTGACGATTAACAGACCCGCCAAGCCGGAATAGACCTGCCGGGCCGTGACGCTGTGGGTATGGGAGTGATAAAAATAGGTGCCCGCCCGGTTGAGTATCTCGAACTCATAAATATAGGTTTCGCCGCGATTGACCGCATACATGGGGTTGCCGTCCATGTTGGCTGGGACATGCAGACCATGCCAGTGCAGAATCGATTGCGCCGGTAAATTGTTGTTAAGAAGCAGCCTGACTTTTTGGCCTTTTTTAAAGCGCAGGGTAGGGGCCAGATAGGTGCCTTCATTATTATCAAGCACGTCTGCCGGGCCTTTGACGACTTTGCCGGTGATTTTCCAGACACGGGTTTTTTCGCCGTTTAAAATGGCCACCTCAGCCGTATTCATGGTCAGCTCAATCTCAACGTCGGGAAGAAAATCGGCAGACGGCGCATTGACCCTGACAAATTCGCCGGCCGCCTGCGCCCAGCTCGGGTAAGTGACCGCTCCGGCGATACCAATCGCGGCATATTTTAAGAGTCTGCGGCGTTGCAAATTAGTCGTTTTCATCTGGACTTCCTCTATTTAATTATTATTAGCATATCGGAATATGCGATTTTGTATCATGATCCTCGCAACGTGATGAGACTACACAAGTAGCGATTAGTCAATGCTTGACGTAACAGGGTTTTAAATTTTTACAGAGTACGGGAAACAGGCGGCGCGTTAAATCGGTAGAAACACGTAGCAGCCTGTTTGGCCGTATCTACAGGACTAGGCCGGTATAAATTTAGATACCCAAACTATCTTTAAAATCTCAATCTTGCTTGTCGGATTTTTCCAATCCGGTAAAAAAATGCACTGCACTTGTTATTTAAATTTAAAATAGCAGACAAAAATTCAGTGCAAGAGATTCAATTGACAGACATAGAAACATTTTTCGGCAGTGACGGCGGCTTATCAACGGTAATCCCAGGTTATCAGCCGCGGGCGGCCCAGGTTGAAATGGCCGAGGCCATTGCCCATGCCATCGAAGCCAACCAGCATTTAATCGCCGAAGCCGGAACCGGAACCGGCAAGACCTTCGCCTATCTGGTTCCCGCCATTTTATCCGGCAAAAAAGTCATCATCTCGACCGGCACCAAAAATCTTCAGGATCAGCTGTTCAACAAGGATTTGCCGGTGATCCGCAAGGCGATCAAAACGCCGTTTATCGCCGCGCTGTTAAAAGGCCGCAGCAATTATTTATGCACTTATCGGCTGAAAAATGCGCTGACGTCCACGCTGGGTTTCAGCAAGGAAGATGCCGCCGCCCTCGCAAAAATCAAATCCTGGTCGAAACGCACCAAAACCGGCGATACCTCGGAAATGTCCGAGGTGACGGAGTCCGACCCGGTCTGGTACCAGGCGACTTCGTCATTGGATAATTGCCTGGGGCAGGATTGCCCCGATTACGCCGAGTGCTTCCTGGTCAAGGCCAGGAAAAAAGCGCAGGAAAGCGAGATCCTGGTGGTTAATCATCATTTGCTGTGCGCGGACTGGTCGATACGCGACAGCGGTTTCGGCGAGCTGTTGCCCGATGCCGAGGTGGTTATCATCGACGAGGCGCACCAGCTGGCCGATACCGCCTCCAATTTTTTAGGCATCACCGTCAGCGCCAAGCAGTTGAACGATCTGGCAAAAGACGCGTTGATGGAATATTTCAAAGACGCGACCGACATGCCCGCCTTGCGTACCGCCTGCGAAGACCTGGAACATGAGGTCAAAGACATGAGGCTGGCGTTCGGCATCGAGCTTAAACGCGGCGATTGGCAGGACATCGAAAATAACCCCAAAATAGCGGCGAGCCTGACTGCGGTTAAAGAGCAGTTGCAGCGCCTGGCCGATCAACTGGAGCTGGCGTCGGTTAAAACCAAAGGCCTGGACTCGTGTTTCAAGCGCGCCGACGAACTGGTGCAACAGCTGAAGATTATCCTCGAAGACAACAGCGGCAAATGGATACGCTGGTACGAAACCTATAAAAACACCTTTACCTTAAGCCGGACGCCGCTGGATATTGCCGCGGAATTCCGTTCCTTTATGCAGCAGCATCAGGCGGCGTGGATTTTTACTTCGGCGACCTTAAGCGTGGCGAACAAGTTCGATCATTTCGCCAATAACCTGGGGCTCAGCAATGCGGCCAGCGAAAGTTGGGGCAGTCCTTTCGATTACGCCCATCAATCGCTGTTTTATCATCCGAAAGGCTTGCCGCAGCCCAACGATCCCGAATTCATCCCGCGGATTATCGAGTTTGCGGTGCCGGTGTTGCAGGCCAGCAAGGGCAGGGCGTTTTTCCTGTTTACCAGTCACCGTGCGCTGAAACAGGCGGCCGAATTGCTGGAGAAAAAAATCGATTTTCCGCTGCTGATCCAGGGCAGCCGCCCCAAGGCCTTGTTGCTGGATCAGTTTAAGGAAGCGGGCAACGCCGTGTTGCTCGGCACATCGAGCTTTTGGGAAGGCGTCGACGTCAGGGGCGAGGCCTTGTCCTGCGTCATTATCGACAAACTGCCTTTCGCATCGCCCGGCGATCCGGTGTTAAAAGCCAGATTGGATGCGATGACCAAACAAGGGCGCAATTCGTTTTTCGAATACCAACTGCCCACCGCCGTGATTGCGTTAAGGCAGGGCATCGGCCGATTGATCCGCGACGTGACAGACCGGGGCGTATTGATGGTGTGCGATCCTAGATTGTTAAAGAAGTCCTACGGGCAGATATTTTTAGACAGCGGACCGGCGATGAAGCGCACCCGCGATATAGACGATGTGCGGGCGTTTTTTCAGGAAGAGACGGTAGAGA
>JBAQYH010000223.1:0-3296 GCA_049299935.1 Methylobacter sp.
GCCGGTTACCGCAAGCGACAGCTTGGTACGGCCGTACAACAAAGCCGTCCAGCGTACGCGCAACAAGGCTTCCGCCGAGGATGACAGTTCCAGCTTCGGCAGCACTTCCAGCGTTTCCAGGTCAATATCGGGCTGGTAAAAACGGTTGAACAGCGCGATACCGTCGGCTCCGGCGGCTTCCAGGCGTTTGGCAAAATGAATCGGCGAGCTGAACTGGGAAGACAGCTTCATGATAATCGGCACGCTGACTTGGCCTTTCAATTCCTGCAAGATGTCCAGGTAACGTTGTTCGACCGCATCGCCGCTTTCATCGCTATTGGCCGCCAGATGATAGATATTCAGCTCCAGCGCGTCAGCGCCCGCCTGCTGCAATTGCTTGCCGCACTCGACCCAGCCGCTCAGGGATGTACCGTTCAAACTGGCTATGACCGGAATCGCCAGTGTCGATTTGAGTTGTTGCAGATGCTCCAGATACTGTTCCTGATAGGTCTGGATGTTATCCGGCACCGGATGGAACGAGTCCGATTCGTTATGTCCTATGGCTTGCTGGTAAAAAAACCGCTCCATTTGATGTTCCTCGGCTTCGATTTTTTCCTCGAACAGCGAATACATCACCAGCGCCGAAGCGCCCGCATCTTCCAGCCTGCGTGCGCAGTCCATATCCCTGCTCAACGGCGACGCGGACGGCACCAACGGGTTAGCCAGTTTCAAACCTACGTATTCAGTCGTTAAATCAACCATTGTCGTTCTCCTTGGCAGTTTCGCTTTTGAGTTGGGCTTTTACCGCTGAAACGCTGGTCGCTTCGTTCCATTCCAGCTCAGACAGTTGTTTGTAATAATGGTAGCGGTTTTTAACATCCTGCTGCGCCTGTTCCAGAAAACGCTCCGCCGCTTCAGGATGCGTTTGCCACAACATGCTGAAGCGGGTTTCGGTTTTGACGAAATCGCGGTAGGGGATCGACGGTTCCGCAGAATCCAGGTGCATCGGATTTTTGCCCTGTTTGATTTTGCCGGGATCGAACCTGAACAACGGCCAATGCCCGCTTTTTACCGCCAGGTTTTGCTGGCGGTGATTGTTGGACATATCGACGCCATGCGCGATGCAGGGCGAATAAGCGATGATGATCGACGGGCCGTCGTGGGCTTCCGCCTCCAAAAACGCATTCAGGGTTTGCGTGTCTTTACCGGCATAGGCGACATGGGCGACATAGACATTGCTGTAATCCATCGCCAGCAATGCCAAATCTTTTTTAGCCGTGGCTTTGCCGCCGGCGGAGAATTTCGCCACCGCGCCTAACGGCGTCGATTTGGAGGTTTGCCCGCCGGTATTGGAATAGACCTCGGTATCCAGCACCAGGATGTTGACATTGCGCCCGCTGGCCAAGACATGGTCGAGACCGCCGTAACCGATGTCGTAAGCCCAACCGTCGCCGCCGATAATCCAGACGCTTTTTTTGCATAAGCTGTCCGCCAACTGGGTTAAGGTTTGCGCTGCCTGACTGGTCAAGGGGTGCAAGTGTCTTTTCAGTGCGACAATCCGCTCGCGCTGCTCGTAAATCCCCGCTTCATCGGACTGGTCGGCGTTCAGTATCGCATCGACCAATTCGCCGCCTAACGGCTCTCGCAACGAGGTCAGCAATTCCCTGGCGTATTGGTTTTGCTTATCGAGGGCTATCCGCATGCCCAAACCGAATTCCGCATTGTCCTCGAATAAGGAATTGCTCCACGCCGGCCCGCGGCCTTCCGGGTTTTTGGTCCACGGCGTGGTCGGCAGATTGCCGCCGTAAATCGACGAACATCCGGTCGCGTTCGCAACCACCATCCGGTCGCCGAACAGCTGCGACGCCAGTTTTATGTACGGCGTTTCGCCGCAACCCACGCAAGCGCCGGAAAACTCGAACAACGGCTGCAATACCATCGAGCCTTTAATGGTGTTGGTTTTCAACAACCTGCGATCGTATTCCGGGATAGCCAAAAAGAAATCCCAATTGTCGCGCTCGGTTTCGCGCAGCGGCGGCTGGGGCTGCATATTGATGGCTTTGCGGCTGGCGTTGGATTTGTCCCGGATCGGGCAAAAATCGACGCACAGCGTACAGCCGGTGCAATCTTCCGGCGCGACCTGATAGGTGATTTCCAGCCCGGGCGGAAAATCCTTGCCCAGCATCGGCGCATGTTTGAAAGTTTTCGGCGCGTTTGCCAAAACCTCGGCCGGATAAATTTTGCTGCGTATAACCGAATGCGGACAAACCATCACGCATTTGCCGCATTGGGTGCACAAGTCGGTTTCCCAGACCGGGATTTCCAGCGCCAGATTGCGTTTTTCATAAGCCGCGGTGCCGGTTGGGAAGGTGCCGTCAATCGGCATTGCGCTGACCGGCAACGCATCTCCTCGTCCGGCAATGATTTCGCCGGTCACCCGTTTGATAAAATCGGGCGCCGCATCGGTAATCACCGGCTTGATATCGAAGTGGCTGCTGACCTCTGTTGGCAATGGAACGGCATGCAAACAGGCCAGCGTTTCATCGATGGCTTTGAAATTCAGTTCGACGATACGCTGGCCTTTTTTGCCGTAGGTCTTTTCGACCGCGTGCTTGATCGCTGTAACCGCCTGTTCCTGCGGCAACACGCCGGATATCGCAAAGAAGCAGGTCTGCATGATGGTATTGATGCGCTTGCCCATGCCGCTTTTTTCGGCCACTTCATAACCGTCGATCACATAAAAGCGGATTTTTTTGTCTATCATCTGCTGCTGCATTTTGGCGGGCAGCGATTCCCAAACCCGCCCGGCCGGTTCCGGCGAGTTCAGCAAAAACACCGCGTTTTCCGCCGCATTGGCGAGCATGTCGTAGCGCTCCAGGAAAATCGTCTGATGGCAGCCGATGAAATTGGCGTCGTTTTCGCCGATCAAATACGTGGAGCGTATCGGCTTAGGACCGAAGCGCAAATGCGAGACGGTAATCGCGCCGGATTTTTTCGAGTCGTAAACGAAATAACCCTGGGCGTTCAAATCGGTCGCTTCGCCGATAATTTTGATGGTGTTTTTGTTGGCGCTGACCGTGCCGTCGCTGCCCAGGCCGTAAAACATGGCCTGGAAGGTGTCGGCGTGGGCGTCGGTGCGGTAACTTGCATCCCAATCCAGGCTGCTGTGCGTGACATCGTCGTGGATGCCGATCGTGAAATGGTTTTTCGGCTGTTCCTGTTTCAATTCGTCGAAAACCGCCTTGATCATGCCGGGCGTGAATTCCTTCGAAGAAAGACCGTAACGGCCGCCGACCACTTTCGGCAGCACCGAAAAC
>JBAQYH010000224.1:0-2115 GCA_049299935.1 Methylobacter sp.
CTGGAGCTTCCAAGACTGCATTCCCAAGCTGGAGCTTGGGAATGAGCGAAAAAACCTTAGGAAGTTATCAATGCCCGCATCCTTAGCGGGAGACTTTTCGTGCTTTTCGTGGCTTTCGTGGACAATGCTTTTGGTGGATTCATTATTTTATAGCCGTCCGCTACGGTGCAGGCGTCGGTTAACCTGCCAATGGTAGATTCCGGCGAGCAACGGCCGAATCAGCGGCAACCCAATCAGCCAAGCTATCGGCTTTAACACAGGCACTTTGCTCATCAGCAGGATATACGCATCCATCTCGGACAGAATCCGCTGGTTTTCATCCTGAACATGCAGTTCGGTCAGCGCCTTGTGAGGATCGATGCCGATTTTACGCAGCTGCTCTTCCCGGCCTGTGATGTCGATCCAGCAGACATTTTCGCCTGCTTTACCGGCAAGTTTTTCGTAGGTCGACCTGTCTTTAACGCATTTTGGACAGGCGCCATCGTAATAAACGTTAATTTTGGCTTTATCCTGATTCATATTGATTGCCTCCGCTTAGTGAGGGTGATGTGGCTATTTTACAAACTTTAGGCATTGCATCGTGTTTGGGCGGGCCGCTGCGTTCATGCGGCTATGCGGCAGAAATGCTGCGCGATGAATTTGCCCTTCAAAAACCAGAACAGCAACGCCTAGAGCTCCGGTGGCATATGCTTTATCCCGAAAATAACGGGTCAAAGGACGAAAAATTATCCCAACTGAATCAATCGATAAGCCGGTTCACCCAACAGTGGACAGAACAAAACCAAGCTTTTCTGGTCATCGGCGGCGACCATTCCTGTGCGTTGGGAACCTGGGGCGGCGTACTGAATGGATTACGGCAACCCGATAAATTCGGCCTGATCTGGCTGGATGCGCATATGGATGCGCACACTTTTGCCACGTCGCCATCCGGTAATATTCACGGCATGCCGCTGGCCGCTTTGCTTGGAAAAGCGGATAAGAAACTGGCGGCGATGTATCCCGGTTCCGATTTTATCAAGCCGGAAAACCTCATTCTGATAGGCATCCGAAGCTACGAAAATGAAGAATACGCTCTATTAAAACAAGCGGCGGTAGAAATTGTTTTTGCCAGACAAATTGATGGGCTGGCCCAAGTGCTAATTAAAGCCATCGATAAACTCAGCCTGTCGTGCCAGGTTATCGGCATCAGCATCGATTTGGATTTTATCGATCCTGACGATGCTCCCGGTGTTGAAACGCCTGCGCAAGGGGGCATAAAAGCCTGCGAACTGCTTGAAGCGCTTTCGTTGATTAACCGGCATCCGAAAATATGCGGCCTGGAAATCAGCGAATTTAATCCGGAAAAAGACCCTGAAAATAAAACCTTACACTTGATGCGAGAGATTATCGAGGCGTTCTACGGCGAGACCTTATAGCAAAGCGTCGGTCTTGGCCGCCATGATAAAATCATTAACGTGCAAGCCTTTTATCTTGTGAGACCACCAGGTCACGGTCACCCTGCCCCATTCCGTTAAAATGGCCGGATGGTGGCCTTCCTGCTCGCAAAGTGCGCCGATTTTATTGGTAAACGATAAGGCATCTTCAAAGTTATTAAACTTGAAGGTTTTTTGTAAGCGCTTGATGCTGTCTATTTCGACAAGCTCCCAGCCCTGTAGTTGCGGCATAAATTCGTCTATTTCCGCCTGAGTGGCCAGCGGTGCGCCGATTCTGCATACTTCACATGTTTTACGGATCAGGTCAGTCATAGATGTTTTCCAAATGCTGCTTTTTGAATATCCACAGATTAGAGAGATCAATGCATTGAATCAATAGGTAGTATCACCAATCGGATGGAGTTTATTGCCGTTGGGCGTGCCGTGCGCGCCCTACAAGCTCTCGGGAACATCCGAACAACTCTATTTCAAAGATTCAGCAAGCCAAACAAGTTTTTAGGATCGTTGAGTTCCGGTATTAAATCCGACTCTGTGCCCAATTGATGTTCTTTTGCCAATTCATAGACAACCCGCAATATGGAATAATCCTCCAACGCAAACCCGACTGAATCGAACAGCGTGATCTCGTGGTTATTCTGCCTTCCGGGCTTATTCTTGCAGACCAGCTCCCACAGTTCGGCAT
>JBAQYH010000225.1:0-2135 GCA_049299935.1 Methylobacter sp.
GGCTAAAGTGATATTGCTGACGCAGAATCTCCCGATAAGAAACCTCTTTATCCATCAACCAAAGCAGGACAAATTCTTGGGTGCGCGATTGCTGCGTTTCATCGAACACCAGAAAAATATGTTCGATAGTGCGGGGCTGATCGAAAACGACACGGATTATTTGCTCGCCGACGCTTGCCGCCTGCCACCCCGTTCCTGGCAAATCTGTCTGGAACGGATTTGCATTGACCCGAAGGGCATCAGGCAGGAAAGCCTGACCTGAATCCGCCGTCAACAGCAAGGCCGACTCAACGGGGTGTTCCAGGCATTCCGAGGTAAACTCTACTTGGGCAAGATGCTCCAGATCCAGGAAATTCAGATCGGGAGATGGGATATTTTCAATGGGTGGATTGATTATTGTTTTTCGCATGTGTGCTTACCTATTGCAGTATGGACATCAAGCAGGTGCAAGGCAAAAGACCTGTGAGACACTGAAGACTGTTTATCGCGTCGTTATTTGCACTTGCTTGCCGTGCAAAATCCCGAACGGAAACAAAAAACAGTGTAAACCACCGTTGGCTGATAATGAAAGATAAGTATTTGAACGGGGATGAAGAGGGTGTAAATGCGGATGTGAATGCTTGATTTTACTGAGTAATTCCCATGATGATACTTGCAGCCTGTTTATGTACCACCCTTCATGCAATCGTGGATCCCGGCAATTCCTGCCGGGATGACGCGCTTTAAAATACTTGCGTATAACAATGAGCTTTCCGCATGGGACGGTGATATTTTTTGTAAACCTACCTGACTCTATTAATTTTCACCATCTATTAATTAAATCATTCACTTCGCTATTCGGGTCATTGAGTAATGTATTCCAACCGTCTTCAATAGCCTTTTTCTGCTTTTTGCTAAGCATCCAAGACAAAGGCGGTTTATAAACCTCCCGATGTTCGGCTATAAATTGCTTAACCGCATTGATGCTGATCTCAGGAAAGTGCCGCATGAAAAATACGGACTTAGGGAAAGTAATGTTAAAGGGCTGAATATCAATCCCTTGAGCAGTCCAAATGTTTTTCAATTCTTCGATTTCCTCCATATTGCGTTGCATCTGTGTCGAGTTTCTGGCGTTAAGGACGGCCAGAATCGGCCCGACAAATGCCATCAACCAACCTTTCGGTTCGCTGGAGCCTTGGTTATTCGGTGCGTCTTCGTGAAAGGCATTGATCATGACCACGAAAACCCGCTCAATGCCCAATTGAGTGTTGTGCGGCAACACTTGTTTGCCTAACCATTCTGTGGCAGTCACGACGCCGTAATTATCGAAGAAACCGCCATCGGCGACATGGAAAACCGGATCGTTAACCTGTAGCTGGGTGTTACGCATAATAGGCGAGACATAAGGAAACGTCGCCGACAGCAAGGCAGCGGTACTGGCATCTATGTTTCCGTCAGGGAACAGAGTGTTAAAATCCACCCCGCCGCGATATTGAGGATCAAACTTAAAGCTCATCGGACTGACTAAATAGCGCCGCCCGTCTTCAACCAAGGTGGCATTAAACACCGGTATCGGCAACTGACCTTTTCTGATTGGATCAACCCATTCACGCAATGTCACGTTTTTATGCTTTAAATTGGCCTTCCAATCGGTATCTATCGCGGCGGCGCGATTTCCAGGAGTCGTTTTTAAAAACGGAAGGCCGATTAATCCCCAAAAATCAGGATAGGTAAGTCCCCAACCGGCGGCGCTGAGACTTTCTTTAGTGGCGGCTTTAAAGATGTTATCGAGATTGCCCGGATCGGGATAGCCGGTGTTTATGTTGATTTGATCCAAAAAGTGTAAGGTTCCGACCGACCCGCCCGATACGGCGCTGATAAGACCGATCGCCTGGGTGAACTCCCCGTTCAATTGTTGCTGCAAACCGGTCAAAACTTTAGCGGTCCACCCGGCTGCCTGTATGCCGCCGCCGCTGGCGCAGACCACGACCAATGTTTTTTTACGCCCATTGACAGGTTGGTTGCTAAGACGCGCTTGCAGAACCGGAATCACATCCTCTTTCGAGGGAACCGGGATGTCTGACGCCTTCAATTCATATTCATGATCCACATTCCAAATCCGATAAGTAACAATGGTGTAGGCGACAAATAACAAC
>JBAQYH010000226.1:0-5600 GCA_049299935.1 Methylobacter sp.
TTTCTTGATCGTACTGAGCCTCCAGCATTCTGCCAATCTTGATGCCCAAACCTTTTGCTGCCCAGCCCAAATGCGTTTCGAGCACCTGCCCGACGTTCATTCGCGAAGGTACACCCAATGGATTCAAGACAATATCAACCGGATTTCCGTCAGCCGTGTACGGCATATCTTCAATCGGCCTGATCATGGAAATAACACCTTTGTTTCCATGACGTCCGGCCATCTTATCGCCCGGCTGTATGCGTCTTTTGACCGCCAGATAGACTTTGACCATTTTCAGCACACCTGGAGCCAAATCATCACCCATGGTGATTTTTTTACGCTTGACTTCAAATTTTTCGTCAAAGTCTTTTCTTTGCTGTTCTACCTGAGCAACGACGGTTTCCAGCTGAAGATTAATGTCTTCATCTTTCATGCGGATTTTCAGCCACTCTGAATGCTTCAAGCCATTGAGATAGGCTTGCGTTATTTCAGTACCCGCTTTCAATTGGCCTGGACCGGATTGGGCGACCTTGCCAATCAACAGTTTGGCAACACGCGCAAAAATGTCTTCTTCAAGAATTTTCAGCTGATCATCAAGGTCTTTTCTGTAACGCTTGATTTCTTCCTGCTCAATATCCAACGCGCGCTTGTCTTTCTTTACCCCATCGCGGGTAAAGACCTGGACATCAATGACGGTACCTTCGATGCTTCCAGGTACCCGTAATGACGTATCCTTAACATCGGCAGCTTTCTCACCGAAAATCGCACGCAATAACTTTTCTTCCGGTGTTAACTGGGTTTCACCTTTGGGCGTTACCTTGCCCACCAGAATGTCGCCGCCTTTAACTTCGGCACCAACATAGACAATTCCTGATTCATCAAGCTTGGATAATGCTTCTTCGCTGACGTTAGGAATATCGGCCGTAATCTCTTCCGGGCTATGTTTGGTATCGCGAGCTACGCAGGTTTTCTCTTCAATATGGATCGTAGTGAAACGGTCTTCCTTAACGACACGCTCTGAAACCAGAATCGAATCCTCAAAGTTGTATCCATTCCAAGGCATAAACGCAACCAGCATGTTTTGCCCTAACGCCAACTCACCCATATCCGTAGACGGGCCGTCTGCCATAATGTCGCCGGCTTTAACGATGTCGCCCGGCTTTACCAGCGGCTTTTGGTTGATACAGGTATTCTGATTCGAACGGGTATATTTGATCAGGTTATAAATATCTACACCCGGCGTACCTGTTTCGGTTTCCGTATCGTTTACCCGCACCACGATTCTGGCCGCGTCAACGGCTTCAATCTTACCGCCACGCGCTGCAACCACGGTCACACCCGAGTCTTTGGCAACCGTTCTTTCCATGCCTGTACCCACCAACGGCTTTTCTGCCCTTAGCGTCGGAACAGCTTGGCGTTGCATGTTTGAACCCATCAACGCACGGTTAGCATCATCATGCTCAAGGAACGGAATAATGGAGGCCGCAACCGATACAATCTGCTTGGATGACACGTCCATGTACTGCACGGTGTCGGACATCGCTAACGTAAACTCGTCTTTATGACGGCATGACACTAAACCTTCAACCAGTTTCCCGTTTGCATCCACGGCCACACTGGCCTGCGCAATAACAAACTCGCCTTCTTCAATAGCGGACAGATAATCGACATGGTCGGTTACTTTGCCATCGACTACTTTTCTATAAGGTGTTTCCAGGAAGCCATAATTATTGGTACGTGCATAAACCGATAATGAATTTATCAAGCCGATGTTTGGTCCTTCTGGCGTTTCAATGGGACATACGCGGCCATAATGCGTTGCATGTACGTCTCGAACTTCAAAGCCCGCACGTTCTCTTGCCAAACCGCCCGGCCCCAAGGCCGATACACGGCGTTTATGTGTCACTTGAGACAATGGATTATTTTGATCCATAAACTGCGACAACTGACTGGAACCAAAGAACTCTTTTACCGCGGCAGAAACCGGTTTCGCATTGATGATTTCCTGCGGCATCAAGCCTTCTGAATCCGCCAGCGTTAAACGTTCTTTAACGGCTCTTTCAACCCGGACCAATCCTACGCGGAATTGGTTCTCAATCATTTCACCAACCGAGCGAACGCGTCTGTTGCCTAAATGATCAATATCGTCAACATTTCCGTTGCCGTTACGAATATCTATTAATTCTTTAAGAACATCGATGATGTCGTCTTTAGTTAAAGTGCCAGGTCCAGTTGTTTCCTGACGCCCCAAACGGCGATTGAACTTCATCCGTCCAACTGTAGATAAATCATATCTTTCATCGGTAAAGAACAGATTCTGGAACAGATTTTCTGCCGAGTCTTTAGTCGGCGGCTCGCCAGGACGCATCATCCGGTATATTTCGACCAATGCTTCAAGACTATTGGTCGTTGTATCCAGCCTCATCGCATTTGAGATGTACGGACCTTTATCCAAGTCATTGACGAACAGAGTGTTAAGCTCGGTAATGCCACTTTCAATGCATCGATCTATCATCGCTACAGTCAGCTCGTCGTTGACACTAGCAACTAACTCGCCTGTAGATCGATCAATCAGGTTATGGCCCAAAATCTTGCCAACCAAGTAATCTTTTGGCACTTCCACTTCAGTTAGGCCGGATTTGATCATTTCACGGATATGCTTAGCCGTAATCCGTCGACCTTCTTCAACCAGCACTTGACCATTCGCGCTCTTAATATCAAATAATGCAATTTCGCCGCGCATGCGCTCAGGAACGATGTGAAAAATGCATTTTTGAGCATCAATGGTAAATTTATTCATTTCGAAGAAAATCTTGATCATTTCTTCGTTGTCGTATCCTAAGCCCCGAAGCAAAATAGTTGCGGGTATTTTTCTACGCCTGTCTATTCGAACAAAAACACAGTCTTTATGATCAAATTCAAAATCTAACCACGAACCACGGTAAGGGATAACCCGGGCATTAAATAGCAGCTTTCCTGACGAATGGGTCTTGCCTTTATCATGATCAAAGAAAACACCAGGCGAACGATGTAACTGGGAGACAATTACCCGCTCTGTCCCATTAATGACAAATGTTCCATTGTCCGTCATCAAAGGCAACTCGCCCATGTAAACTTCCTGTTCACGAATATCCTTAACTACTTTTGCATTCGCAGAGGCTTCTTTATCATAGATGACCAAGCGAACCAATACCCTTAAGGGGGCTGCGTAGGTTGCGCCTCTTTGTTGACACTCTCTTACATCAAAAACAGGCTCCCCCAATCTGTATTTCACATACTCCAGCACTGCATATCCAGAATGGCTCTCGATTGGAAAAACACTGGAGAATGCTGCATGCAATCCACTGTCCTCGCGTTTTTCAGCCGTTACACCTGATTGCAGAAAGCCCGCATATGAATTAATTTGCGTTGCCAGAAGATAGGGAACATCAAGTACCTCAGTACCTTTCCCAAAGTTATTTCGAATACGCTTTTTTTCGGTAAAAGAGTAGGACATATCGCTTCCAAACCTTTTCGTCATAGATAATTTTCTACCGTGCAATTGTTGCAAACAGTAAAAGGCCGATGACAAGATTGTCACCAGCCATACTTGGTAGAGACGTTATATTCCAACGTCTCGGCAGTTGAGTCAAAATTTATTTGATTTCGACAGTAGCGCCTGCATCAACAAGCAGCTTTTTAGCATCTTCAGCTTCGGCTTTAGAAACACCTTCTTTCAATGTTGTTGGAACGCCTTCAACAGCATCTTTAGCTTCTTTCAAGCCCAAACCGGTGATACCACGCACTGCTTTAATAACCGCAACTTTGTTATCACCGAAAGACGTCATAACAACGTCAAATTCAGTTTGCTCTTCAACAGCCGCAGCCGCAGCCGCAGGCGCCGCCGCTACAGCTACAGCCGCAGTTACGCCAAATTTTTCTTCCATCGCTGAAATCAAATCAACGATTTCCATAACGCTCATGTTTGAGACCGCTTCCAAGATATCTTCTTGCGAAATTGCCATTGTGTATTCCTCTAAAATAATAAGTTTGAAACTGTTTGTGGTGATAGAACCGTTGCAAAGCAACGCTTTCTACTATGCCGCTTCTTTCTGGTCTCTGAGTGCAGCCAAAGTACGCACCAACTTCGCTGTGGGCGCTTTCATGACTGACATCAACATTCCTATACCTTGATCTCGAGTAGGCAGACTGGCCAGTCGAGCAAGCTCTGCACCGCCGAACGCTTGACCGCCGATAGCAACTATCTTGGTAATTAACTTGTCGTGAGTCTTCGCAAAATCACTGATTAAACGCGCCGCAGAACCTGGATCTTCCATCGAGAACGCAAGCAATAACGGACCTACCAATTCACTTTGCATGCATTCAAATTCGGTTCCGGCTACTGCTCGTTTTGCCAGTGTGTTTTTTACCACACGCAGATATACACCTGTCTCTCTCGCAGTCTTGCGCAGCTCGGTCAATTCCGTAACTGTCAAACCACGATATTCTGCTGCAATCGCAGAATGAGCCTTAGCGGCGAATACAGCGACCTCTTCTACGACAGCTTTTTTGCTATCTAAATTTAGTGCCACAGCTTACCTCCGGAATTTATCCCCAGAATTAATAAAAAGTATTCAATTGAATACCCCTTACGGTCCCTTTCCCCAGATTTTAGGTTCCAGCTTCCGTCTACGCAGGAAATATTAAGTTTTGCAACACCTGCGGTCTTTGACGGTTACCGACCGGGTCGGCAACCCAAAGTCTTTTAAAGCGTTAAATTGAAATACTGCTTTGATCCAGCCACAAACCAGGTCCCATAGTCGAAGATAACGTTACCTTCTTAATATATATACCTTTAGCAGCAGTTGGCTTTATCTTTCTTAAATCCGATAGCAATGCTTCCAAGTTGCCTTGGATAGCAGCAGCATCAAATGTGACTTTACCTAGCGTGCAGTGAATAATACCTGACTTATCTGTCCGGTAACGCACTTGTCCTGATTTGGCATTTTTTACTGCGGTAGCGACATCAGCGGTTACAGTTCCAACCTTAGGATTAGGCATTAAACCCCGAGGACCTAAAATCTGACCTAATTGACCAACCACTCTCATTGCATCTGGAGAAGCAATGACCACGTCGAAATTCATTTCGCCTTTTTTGACAAGCTCTCCCAAGTCATCCATACCTACAATGTCAGCACCTGCTTCTCTTGCTGCATCAGCATTTGGACCCTGGGTAAAAACCGCAACTCTAACTGTTTTTCCGGTACCATGCGGCAACACCGTTGCGCCTCGAACATTTTGGTCTGACTTACGAGGATCTACGCCAAGATTAACACTAACATCAATTGCTTCATTAAACTTTGCAGTGCCCAGTTCTTTCAACAGCTGAACCGCCTCAGCGATTGAATACTGCTTGGTTTTATCAACTTTCCCTTTGATAATTTTCGCTTTTTTTGACAACTTAGCCATTATAATCCCTCCACAGTCAGACCCATGCTATACGCACTGCCTGCAATCGTTTTTACTGCCGCTTCCAGGTTTGCCGCATTCAAATCTTCCATTTTTGTTTTAGCAATTTCTTCCAATTGCGCACGGGTTACCGTACCGACTTTCTTGGTATTAGGATTGCTGCTACCGCT
>JBAQYH010000227.1:0-3376 GCA_049299935.1 Methylobacter sp.
ACGATACATCAGCTTCATAAAAATTCGCAGCTTCTAAATTGCTGTTATCAAATATTGAGCACTGTAAATTAGAATTGGAGAAATTGACTCCTCTAAAATTACTATTCGTAAAATCATTTTTTGTTAACTGACAAGAAGAAAAGTCTAGTCCCGATAAATCTGAATTTGTGACATTACATTTTGTAAATTCTATATTATTTAAACTACCCGTTCCAAAATTGGATTCTTCAAGATTACAACTAATAAATTTAGTATTTTTCAAGCCCTTTGAATTAAAAGTAGTGTTTTTAAATGTACAATCCTTAAATTCATAATCACTGAACTCACAATCGCTAAAATCTCTTTCATAATATTCAAGATACTTAAATGAGCCACTCCCAAATTGGGAAATTGAGAACTTAGCTCCCTGGAAACTTTCAGGCAATAAATCTATGCCGAAAAAATAACAATCCGTAAAAATAGCGTCATAAAAATTAGCAAAACTTGCGGAATTTTCAAAATCTTGATCATTCAAATCACAATTTTCAAATGAACACTTTAAAAACATAGTATTAGTAAAATTTGCGCCTTTTAAATTAGCATCATTAAAAGCTATATCTTCAAATTTTTCGCCTCTAAAATCTTCATAGCTTAAATCCAATTCCAATGGTTCTTCTGTTTTTATTCTGCCTTTGTAATACTCATATACAGCCTCTTTACCGCGCTTAACAATTTCTACATGTTCAGGATTAGCCATAATGATAAAAAATTAGTTTTCAAAAATTGAACGTGCTAACTGCGCCTGCCTGATAATCGAAACCAACGTTCCCGCTTTGATTTCTTTATGCTGTGGAACAGGAACGGTAATCGTTGATGAATTAATATGCTTTTGCATAATGACATGACTGCCTTTTTGTCGCACCTGCTCAAAGCCATAGGCCAACAAAATTGCGCAAACTTCTTTACCCGATAAAGTCCTCAGCTTACCCAAAAGCAATCTCCATTGAGGAAATATAGGTTTCACCGTAATAGCGCTGCTTAATTTCTTCAGCCGAAGCGCATTCAAAGAACAGCTCCACGGCTTCTTTAAGATTGCCCTTGGCCTCCTCAATATTTTCACCCTGGCTGGCAATATCCAATTCGGGACACAATGACACGTAAATATCGTCTTCTTTGTGAATAATGGCAGTGAGCTGTTTATAGTGCATAGCAATTTCCCGTTTAAGCAATTAACCTACCGAACCTTCCAAACTAAGCCCCAACAATGCCTGAGCCTCCACCGCAAACTCCATCGGCAGCTCCCTGAACACTTCCTTGCAAAAACCGTTGACGATCATCGACACCGCATCTTCCGCCGACAGTCCGCGTTGCTGGCAAAAGAACAGCTGGTCTTCGCTGATCTTGGAGGTCGTCGCTTCATGTTCGACCTGAGCCGACGGCTGTTTGACTTCGACATAAGGAAAGGTATGTGCGCCGCATTTATCGCCAATTAGCAGCGAATCGCACTGGGTATAGTTGCGGGCATTCTCCGCGCTTTTCAGCACCTTGACCAAACCGCGATACGTATTCTGCGCACGACCCGCCGAAATACCTTTGGACACAATCGTGCTGCTGGTGTTCTTACCGATATGAATCATCTTGGTGCCGGTATCGGCCTGCTGATAATTATTGGTCAGCGCCACCGAATAGAACTCGCCGGTGGAGTTGTCGCCGGTCAGGATGCAGCTTGGGTATTTCCAGGTAATCGCCGAGCCTGTTTCCACCTGCGTCCACGACACCTTGGAATTCTCGCCCCGGCAATCGGCGCGTTTGGTCACGAAGTTATAGATGCCGCCCTTGCCCTCTTTATCGCCCGGATACCAGTTTTGCACGGTCGAGTATTTGATCGTCGCATCTTTCATCGCGATCAATTCAACCACCGCCGCATGCAGCTGGTTTTCATCGCGCATCGGCGCGGTGCAGCCTTCCAGATAACTGACGTAACTGCCTTCGTCGGCAATAATCAAAGTCCGCTCGAACTGCCCGGTATTGGCGGCATTGATACGGAAATAGGTCGACAGTTCCATAGGACAGCGTACGCCTTTGGGAATATAAACGAACGACCCGTCGGTAAATACGGCTGCATTTAAAGCGGCAAAGTAATTGTCGGCAGGCGGCACGACCGAGCCCAGATATTGTTTGATCAAATCGGGATGATCGCGCAAGGCTTCCGAAATCGGGCAAAAAATAACGCCCGCATCTTTGAGCTTGCCTTTAAACGTCGTCGCCACCGACACGCTGTCGAAAACCGCATCGACCGCAACGCCGGCCAAGCGCTCCTGCTCATCCAGAGGAATGCCCAGTTTTTTGTAGGCTTCCAATACTTGCGGATCGATCTCGTCCAGGCTTTTTGGCCCGTCTTCCTTGCGTTTAGGCGCGGAATAATAGCTGATCGCCTGATAATCGATAGGATCGAACTCGACGAACGCCCATTTGGGCGTCTTCATGGTCTGCCAATGGCGAAACGCTTTCAGCCGGTATTCGAGCATAAACTCCGGCTCATTCTTGACTTTCGATAACCTGTGAATAACCGCTTCATCCAATCCGGGAGGAAAAGTGTCGGTTTCCACTTCGGTGACAAACCCCTGTTTGTATTCCTTACCGATCAGATTCTTCAGTTCTTGTTCACTTGCTGACATAAAATCTCTTAATTACATGGATGTAATGGTTGCAGAAAATGCGGAGCGTTTTTCTGCCTATCTATATAAACTGGCGACCGGAACAAATACTTCTTCCGGCACAGCAGGTCTGGTTAAATCGGCCAAGGTCACCGACTCTAAAGCATTATGAATGGTCTGATTAATCAAACTCCAATTCCCCCGAATATCGCAGCCCGAAGCCTGCTCGCAGCCTTGATGGGAGATACTGCATTCGGTCAACGCTATCGGCCCTTCCAGAGCACTGATAACTGCCGCAACACTGATTTCTTCGGGCGTCCTGGCTAACGCATAACCGCCCTTGGCCCCGCGCGTTGAAATCAACACATTCGCGTTAACCAGCAGCTTAAGGATCTTGCTGACGGTCGGCTGAGCAATGCCGGTCATTGCCGCTATTTCCATAGCCGCACGCACCTGGCCCCTGTCTCTGGCCATGAAACTCAAGATGACCGTTGCGTAATCAGTTAATTTACTCAGTCGTAACATACCCTGCCTCTAATGATTGAGGACTATTCTAGTCCTATTTAATTACGTAGTAAAGACGTTGGTAATTATTAGGCTTGAAAAGAGCCGTTAAGCCACAGATGAACACGGATTTACACAGGTGAACAACGGATTACATAGATTCTTTGCGACACCCTTTGGGCGAAGCTCTATTTTTTCGTAAATAAATGTATCATCAGCGTTTATCTGTGTATATC
>JBAQYH010000228.1:0-5555 GCA_049299935.1 Methylobacter sp.
CGTCAGCGAAACCAAAGCGGTATCCCAGACCGGGGATACGCAAGGCTGGCAGTAGGCCATATCATCTTTGATAACCAACAAGCGGTCGATTGACTCCTTGGCGATCCGGCGTTGTTCATTTCCGGCCGGGATTCCCAGATAATCCATGGCCTCATACGCATTGACCATGGCCGTGAAAATCGCCCCCAAACCATCGTAACCATTCAATCTTGCCATGAACCAGTCGCGCGCCTTGGCGGTCGCTTTCCTGCGGACGAAACCGGGAATCAGCGGTTCCATCAGGCGGCCCATACGCTCGATGAACAGGATGATCTTGCCTAACGGCGTTTTGACGTGGAAGAAATAATTTTTCTCTTTATCCGGCGGGATCACGAACAGTTCGGCAATACCCAGTTTCAAAGGGTTGCGAGCCTTGACCTTGTAAGTGTAAAGAATGAACAGAGGAACCATAACGGTGCGCGACCAATAGGATACTTTGTCCAGGTGGAACGGGAACCACCTGGGGAGCAGCATGATTTCCACCGGAATGAAGGGTACGCCGTGCCAGGGAATCTGCTCGAACGTCGCCAGCGTGATACGGGTGAGGACATTGGACCTGGCCGCACCGCCTTGGGCCAATATCCACTCGCGCGCCTTCCGCATATGCGCCGCATCGACAGCGTCGCCGGCCAATTTCATCGCGTAATAGGTCTTAACCGTGCAGCTGATGTCGCCGACGCCGCCTTTGTAAAGAGGATAGCTGCCATCCGCGCTTTGTTGTGTGCGGAGAAAATTGGCGATCTTGGCCTGAAGCGCTTCGTCGATTTCGTCCATGTAGTGCATCATCAGAATGTACTCGGCGGGAATGGTGCAATCCGCTTCGAGCTCGAATACCCAATAACCTTCTTGGCTTTGCAGGCCGAGGAGTTGCGCTCTGGCCCGGTAAATCGCGCTGTCCAGCGTTATTGGAGAATGGGAAGAGTCGATGCAGGCAGAATCCGGACTGGTACTTGAAATGGTCTCTGTTAGCATGGTTTGGTTTTCTCTGATTTCACTTCGCTGTTAGGGGCTTTGGGTGCGCAATGTGGAGTATTTCACCCAAGTCGGGCAAGTAAAAAAGTGCCGCAGCAGGATACTGCTGCGGCGAGCGAGGCCGATATTCATGACGTACGCCTAAGCTAGCGGTTGATCTTAACTAATGAGCAGATTAACTGCGGCGTCAAATACGGTCTGTACGGTACCGAACATAAAGCCGCTCTCCCACATTCAAATGCAGCAACTTGCATCGACTTTGGCCATAATCGTGAAAACATAACGCATTACTTAACCGCTAGATTATGCCCAATAAAACCAGAACCAATAAAATGATCAGCAATAGCCCGAGTCCGCCGCTGGGCCCATACCCCCATCCCCGGCTATGCGGCCAGGCTGGAATGACTCCGACAAGCATCAAAATTAAAATTATGAGTAAAATCGTACCAAGTGACATGGTAGTTCTCCGGTGAGAAAAAACGTTACAAAACGGCGCGGCCTTGGCCTTTGGGATCATAAACTATGATGCGTTAGCCCCAAGATACCCACGACGATCAAATACACGGCCACGAAATAATTTAAAAACCTCGGTACCAGCAAAATTAATATTCCTATCACTAGCGCCAGTAAGGGTTCGATCGCGATATTCATAAGAGTGCTCCTTAGTGAGTGAAATAACAGTCTATCTGCAAGATCGGATACGGTCTGTATGGTATCTAACATAAAGCCGTTGTCGACGGGTTTTTTAAGGCATTCGATATGCGGGAAACTGGACTCAGCCACCGCTCGGATTCATCCTAAAAAGCGCAATTGGGGTATGAAAGCCGTTCGGCTACGTTCAGGGCGCGGTGCGCCGGAGCTAATAAAACTGGGGGCTATAACCTAGAGTCCTGAGTTTTTCCACTAGACAATATTAATAATCAAAAAATCACGTAACTAGCCAATTCCAAAAAATGCGCCCCGATAGGGGTAGGGAAGTTTTACCTCCCCTCCCTCCAAACAGTGCGTGCGGTTTTCCAGTAGAGAATTTCCTCATCGGGATTGACACGCCATAGCATGGGCTTCTTTCATAGTGAAAAGTCCATACCTAGCGAAGTATGCATTTGGTATTAGTCGATGTAATTCTTTTGAGCGTCCAACCCAGACTGCCCTGTGCGTTGTTTGTTGCGCAAACTGCGTAACCGCCGCCTGACAAGGCCGTCAATTGTTGTGAACGTCCATTTATGGGCATGTTTTAAGTAGTTGAACCAGCCTTTGAGCATCGGGTTAAGGTCTTTTACTATCGTTTCCATACTGTCACCCCGTGACCTCCTGGTCTTGCGTCTGATTTTGTCTTTTAACGCGTTCAGGCTTTTCTTCCTGACCCAGCGTTGCCCCGCCTCAAACCTATACCCCAGAAACTCGAAACCCTGTCCTACCGCCATGCAATTGCCTACATGGGTTTTGTCAGGATGCAGGATCAAACCCTTGTCATCGACCCATTGCCTAGCCAATTCCAAAGCGTTTTCGGCCTCTTCTTGAGTCCGGCAGAGAATCACAAGTCGATTCACCCAAGGGAACCGCCCCTCAGGTGCTCACAGAACCGGACTTGAACGTCTCCGCTCATCCGGCTCCTATCGTCCAGCCGTTGCATACAGCATTTTCCAATGAGCAAACAGATTCGGCTGCTTCCGCGCTATGCGATTCAGCCACTGTGCCGCCCGTCTTTTATGATGCCGTAGGCGTTTGTATTTTCGCGTCGCCCAAATACTTAAGCGCAGCTCAAGACATTTAAGAATCGGGTAGAGTGCGGACTTATAATAACGACTGTAGTCGTTGATCCAACCTTGCATAATCGGATTGAACATTCGGGCTAAATCCTCCAGGCTCTTGTCGCTACGCTTTGGCCAGCGCCACCCCCGGGATGTGCGTCGAATAGCCTTCGCTGCTTTATTGCTGATCGCCGGACTGAAGTTGATAAAGTGTTTCCCCCACCGATTCTTTGACCGTCTGGGGCGAAACGTATAGCCCAGAAAATCAAATACCGTATCCGGATACTCTCCTTGTCGGTCGACATCCTGACAGTAAACAATCTTCGTCTTATCAG
The DNA here is from genome assembly GCA_049299935.1 of Methylobacter sp. Taxonomy (GTDB): domain Bacteria; phylum Pseudomonadota; class Gammaproteobacteria; order Methylococcales; family Methylomonadaceae; genus Methylobacter_A. The sequence goes on from JBAQYH010000228.1 coordinate 3,098, forward strand.
GATGGAGTTCCAACCCTACCGCCTTCATCCGTTCGTTCAACGCTCGCTTCAGCTGTTCCGCCTGGGCTTCGCTTTTGCAGTGGCACACGGCATCATCCGCATAGCGTTCGAAGGGAATGTCGGGGGTATTCCCGCTTCATCCATTCGTCGAATGCATAATGCAAGAAGAGATTCGCCGGCAAAGGACTGGCAACGCCACCTTGTGGCGTCCCTTTCTTTGGCTGTGTATAGGTTCCATCCGGCATTTCAACCGGCGCTTTAAGCCACCGTTCAATATACAGTAGTACCCATTTCTCTTCCGTGTGCGCCCGCACTGCCCGCATCATCAGCTCATGATCGATAGTATCGAAGAAACCTTTGATGTCGAGGTCGAGAACCCAGTCGTTTTTCCATCAGCGGGCTTTCGCCAATTCTCGTTGCGAGGGCTCGACGCCGTGACGGGTGAGTGGAAGCTGGTGACGATGGCCTTCAATTTAAAGCGGATGCAGGTGTTGGCAGCCGGATAGCCGGAAAAAGGCCCCGGAATCACCTTGAGTTGGACAGAATTAAGATAAAGCCCGGACATTTCAATGTGGAGCCGTGATAATTGGTTAACGAACCGAGGCGTTAATGCCCCAAGAATTCGTATTGGCTAAGCCGTGACCGGAGTGCCGAAGCCTGTCCGACAGGCTCCTAGGCGACACAAAAAGCACGAAAATATTCAAAATAGATACCCAATCTGTCGATCGATCCAATAACACACTGATTGATTTCGTGCCTTTCGTGGATAAATATCCGCTTTCAGGATGCTGCTTTCATTTACTGCAACGCATCAATCGCCAATTGACCCAAGCGGGTGTGATGCAGGATTTTGGCAAAAGGCCGCATGGTTTGTTCCTCGCCCTTTACAAAAACGAACACCGGCGTGCTGGTATGGGTTCCTGTCGCCCAGACCACCTGCTGGCTGGCGGAAACAGCCTGCGCCAGCAGGTTTTCACGATTCTCTTTTTGATAAACGAAGAACGCGCCGTTGACTTCCATTTTGGGCACAGTTTTCTCGCCCAGCGACATATGCCCTGCCCGGTAAAACGGATTGGCTTCGGTTGCCAGGATTTTTACGGCTTGCGCTTCGGTAATCTTAAATTCCGTATAGCGGTTAACCAGTTCGGTAAGTTTTGACGGCGTTTGCTGATCTTTAGGCAGCTTATCAAACCGGCTGAAAATATCGTGATAACTCAGTTGTTGCGCATAAATTTTGTCCAACACTTCGGGATTGCCGAAATTAAAATTGGGTTGGAACAATGCCCCGCCGGCAAATGCAGTCCCCGGCAGGCTGTGCGGTTTTGGGATGTCTGCGCCGGAATAACTAAAGCCGAAACCGCCGGTTTCATGATCGGCGGTGACGATGACCAGCGTATCCTGCCGGTTTTCCGCCCAATCCAGCACGGCGTTCAAGGTGTCGTTGAAACGCAGCATTTCATGCAACAGCAGGCCGGTATCATTGCGGTGCGCGGCCCAATCGATTTGCCCGGATTCGATCATCAAGAAAAATCCTTGTTCGTTGCGGCCTAGAATCTCCAGGGCTTGCTCCGACATTTCTTTTAAAGTCGGTTGCACATGCAGCGCGTCGGCACGGTTTTGAGTTTCAACAATGCCGTTTGCCATGCCGGAATCCGCAAACAAGCCCAGCGTTTTGCCGGTGGCCTGTTGCAGCTGCGCCTTGTTGAACGCCAGCGTATAGCCTTGTTGCTGCGCGGCAGTTAGCAGGTTTTTGGCATCCTTGCGCGATGATTTGATCTCAATACTGTCGCCGGTCATCTGCACCAATTGCTGATGCAGCGAAGAGTTTTTATCGTTGGCCTGCTCGGGCAGCCAATAGCTTAACCCGCCCGACAACATCACATCCGCTCCGGTTGCCAGCAAATCTTCCGGGATGGTGTTTTCCTGGCTGCGGTGCGTCTGGTGCGCGGCGAAAGCGGCAGGGGTTGCATGGGTAATACGCGTATCCGAAACCAGTCCGGTCGCTTTACCCATGCGGCGGGCTTTTTCGATGATGTTTTCCTGAGGATTGCCATCCTTATCCAGGCCCACCATTTCCGCACCGGCAAATTTCCCGGTTGCCAGTTGCGTTGCCGATGCGGCGGAATCGGTCACCAGCGTATCGGCGGTATAGGTCATCGAAATGCCCAGCCTACCCTGCTCCATCATCCGGTCTAACGCGGTAGTGCGGCCTACGATAACGCTATGCGGGGCCTGTCTGGCATAAGACAGCAATAACCCGACTTGCTGCGGCCCCATGCCGTCGCCGATAATCATGATCACATTTTTGACCTTGGGAGGCTCAGACTTGAGGCTATCTAACGCAGTGCAACTTAGCAGCGCCATGCTAATCAGGCAATAAGCCCAGCCTTTCCGCATTAATATTTTCATCATCGTTCGTTTCTACAACCGGGTTGCGTATGGGTTATAAGCCTTGCAG
>JBAQYH010000229.1:0-7317 GCA_049299935.1 Methylobacter sp.
GGGATAAAAGACTGGCCGCCGAAACCGGGGTTGACCGACATCAACAAAATCATGTCCAGCTTGTCCATTACATAATCCAAATGATGCAGCGGTGTGCCTGGGTTAAATACCAATCCGGCCTTGCAGCCGCAATCTTTAATCAATTGCAGGGTGCGGTCGATATGCACGGAAGCTTCGGGATGGAAGGTAATGATGCTGGCGCCGGCTTTGGCAAAGTCGGGAATAATGCGGTCAACAGGCTCGATCATCAAATGCACGTCAATCGGTGCGGTAACGCCGTGTTTTCGGAGCGCTTCGCAAACCAAAGGCCCGATAGTCAGGTTGGGCACGAAATGGTTGTCCATCACATCAAAATGCACAACATCGGCACCCGCTTTTAAAACATTATCGACATCTTCACCCAATTTGGCGAAATTGGCTGACAGGATGGAGGGTGCAATCCAGTTTTCGTTCATCTTCTGATCCTCTATAAATTAAAAAATTATTAATTATATCTTTTTTTTGCCCAAACTCTTATGTTTACGCTTGCGTTTATAATAGCGGCACTTGAAATCGTACGGATAAACCTATTCATGAAACTGGTAACCTTTACTCACAATAACGAAACCCGCGTAGGCGCTGTCGTTGACGGCTTTGTCGTTGACGGTAAAAATAATACTAAAATCCCTGCAACCATGCTCGAATTTCTGAGCGCAGGCGCCGTGGCGCTGGACGCGATGCGGCAGCAGATCGACAGCGGCAATGGCCGTATCGCGCTGGACCGGGTCCAGCTGCATGCGCCGGTGCCGCGGCCGGGCAAGTATCTGGGCATCAGCTTGAACTATGCCGACCATATCGAAGAAACCGGCCGGGACAAGCCCGAGTATCCCAGTTTTTTCACCAAACAGGGCACCTGCGTGATCGGGCCCGGCGATGCGATACACCGGCCTAAAGTCTCCGACAAGCTGGATTATGAGGGTGAGCTGGCTTTTGTGATCGGCACGCGCTGCCGCCATGTGCCGGTCGATAAGGCTCATCAGGTTATTGCCGGATTTACCATTGCCAACGATGTTTCGGTACGCGACTGGCAGTTCCGTTCTCCGACTTTTACCTTGGGCAAATCGTTCGATACTCACGGTCCGCTGGGGCCATGGATCGTTACCGCCGATGAAATCGGCGATCCGCATAACCTGGATCTTAAAACCTGGATTGATGACGAACTGCGGCAACATTCCAATACCGGGCAGATGATTTTCAACTGCTATGAAATGATCGCTTATTTGTCGCAAGCGATGACGCTGGAACCGGGAGACGTTATTGCCACAGGCACCCCAGCCGGGGTCGGCGTAAAAATGAAGCCGCGCGGTTATATGCTGCCGGGGCAAACTGCCCGGATTGAAATCGAGGGGATTGGAACGCTGGTTAATCCGGTTATTGAGGAGCCGGATAATTGGCTACGTGTTAACTAATGTTGTGCAAGCCATAAAAGAACACCACGAAGGCACGAAGAGCACGAAGTTTTATATGTTTTAGAAGTTACGCATTGACAACTTAGTGGCACTCTAAATCAATAAGTTACGGTAGAGCAATGCTGGTAATTTCGATGTGTAACTTGTTGAATTTATAGTAATTATTTCTGTCAATGTGTAACTTCTATGTTTTTCTTCGTGTCCTTCGTGCCTTCGTGGTGAAAATCTTTTAGTTGTGCCTCAAGCATTTTTCTTGATAGTAAAAAAACTCAACTTGCCCGCATTCTTTTTAACCACAGCCCTGGTCGGCAACGTAAATATAACCGTCACTTTCAAGCCGCCGAATTCGGATTCGTCCAATACAAGTTCCGCGCCATGTATCGTGGCAATGCGCTGCACGATCGAAAAGCCGAGACCGGTGCCCTGCGCTTTGTTGGCGGTTTCAACACAGCGGTGAAACCGCTTTAGGGAGTTTTCGTATTGGTCGGGCGCGATGCCCGGTCCCGAGTCCTCAACGCACAGTTGCACACTACTGTCCGACCCTATCAAGCCAACCCGCACCATTCCGTGAGCCGGTGTATATTTGATCGCGTTGTCGATAATATTCCTGATTAAGATATTAATCAGCAGGGTGTTCGCTACGATGGGCACCGCATTAGCTTCATCGTATTCCAGTTGTATCCGCTTTTTATGCGCTTCGGGATCGAGTTCCGCGATGATGCGCGGCACTTCACGACTGAGCACCGTTGTTTCTTTGGCTAAATATTCGGTGCCGGATTCAATGCGGGAGAAAGTCAATAATTGCTGCACCATGTAGGTCATGCGGTTAACGGCCTGCTCGATCCGCTTGAGCGCCTGATGTCGAACCGTGTCGTCGCCGGTGCGCATTGCAACCTGGGCCTGGGTCAGCAGTCCGGCCAGCGGCGTTCTTAATTCGTGCGAGGCATCGGCGGTAAAGCGGCGCTCATGTTCAAAGGCCTGTTCAAGCTGGGCGAACAGGTTGTTGATTTCATTGACCACCGGGATGATTTCCTTGGGCAGTTTTTTGCTGGATAGCGGCTTAAGGTAGCTGGCTTCCCGCCTCGATAAGGCTATTTCCAGCCGGGTAAGCGGCTTTAAGGAATGCCCGACAATAATCCAGATAACGATGCCCAAGATCGGCAGGCCGACCAAAAATTGCATCACCAATTGCGCCGAAATTTCATCGGTTAATTCGGCGCGGATTTCTTCTTTTTGGCCGACATGAATCACATATTCGCCGTTTGAGCTGGAAATACTGAACACATGCCACACATGCCCGTCGATCTTGGTTTCACTGAAGCCGTTAGCTGCCGAGGAAAAGGCAAATGTCGGCGCGCTTTCCGAGCGCAGCAATAAGCCGTCGTTTTTGGACCACAGCTGGAACGCGACTTTTCTTTCGTATTTATGGCCTAAAGCGTTGGCTTCCAACAGCCCGTCGAACACATCCCATAATTGATCGTCAATATTTTTTTTGCTGAAACTATGCACAGCAAACTCGGGCGAATTTTCCGAGCGCAGCAATAAGCTGTCCCCTTTGGCCCAGAGTTGAAAGGCGCTTTTATTTTTACGCCCGGTATAGGGATGCAAGCGTTGGTCGGTCTGCGTTTGCGCCCAATGCTTGGACAGCGAGCCTTCCCGCACCAGGCTTTCGACAAACACATGCAGCACTTTGGCCGATTGCGCCAATTCGGCATCGAACAGGCTGGCGACTTCGTCGCGGGTGACTTTGTAGCTCATATAGGCCGTTACGCCCCAGATCAACATGGAGGCGGAGAGCAGGCTAAACAACAGCAGCTGGCGTAGCGAATAATTCATTAATTCTCGGTAACTACTTAGCAGTTAAGGAAATGGAACACGGATGACACGGATAGGACGGATTTACACGGATTTTTAGTCTTAGGATACGGTCATTAATAACTTCCCGATAGGGATCGATTAAAATTTTTCCGTTCGCCCTGAGCTTGTCGAAGGGGAGACGGAAAAATTTCGGCCTACCGCGTCAAGCCGATCATGCTTCGACAAGGCCTTTAGTCCTGAGCGTAGTCGAAGGGTCAGCACGAACGGCTTGACGACCGAAAATAGTGATTCCGGGAAGTTATTTTTAACCAAATCCTTAGCCAAATTGGGTTGCGCTTTTAAATCTGTGTTCATCCGTTTAATCCGTGTCGCCTAGAGGCGCCTACTTTTGGCATCTGTGTTCCATAGTATTCGATGGCTAATCTTCATCGATAATATACCCCACACCCCTGACGGTGCGGATAATGGACGGGTCGAGTTTTTTTCTCAGATGGTGGATATGAACTTCGACGGTATTGCTTTCCACGTCCGAATCCCAGGAATACAGGCTTTCTTCAAGCCGGGCGCGGGAAATAACCCGGCCGATATTGCTCATTAAAAAACTCAGTATCTCAAATTCTTTTTGCGACAGGTCAACCTTTTCGTCGTTCCAGGTAACCTGGTGCGAGGCGGGGTCCAAAACAATGCCTTTGTACTCGATATTAGGAACGCTACGGCCTTCGTTCCTTCTCGCCAACGCCCTCAACCGTGCGCAGACTTCATCCAGCTCAAACGGTTTAATCACAAAATCGTCGGCGCCGCTATCCAGGCCCAGTACGCGGTCGGGAACGGTATCCTTGGCGGTCAAGACCATCACCGGGGTTTCATCTTTACGCGCTCTTAACGCTTTCAAAATATCCAGGCCCTCCATGTCCGGCAAGTTCAGGTCCAGCACGATCAGTTCGTAGCTGTTGACTTTTAGCGCCTCGTCGGCAAGCTTGCCGTTGGTTAGCCAGTCAACCGCATAACCTTCCATTTTTAAACCTTCGACCAGTCCATCGCCCAGTATTTCGTCGTCTTCAACCAGTAACAGTCGCATAAGTTCTCGCTTTAAAATAATCTGTTATCAACAAAAAGCACAAGCGTAACCACGCCACGTTAAGTCCCACTTAAGTTTTATGATGCCATGAAAGCCGGCCAAGGTTTTATTCATCAAAGGCTCGCGTGTTAAACTGGCGGCTATTTTAAACCATATAGCAAAAAATCTCTTGCCGCCGCTTAGTCTCTATATTCACATCCCCTGGTGCATTCAAAAATGCCCTTATTGCGATTTTAATTCTCACGCGATTAAATCCGATACGCCTGAATCGGCCTATATCACTGCATTGCTGAATGATTTAGCCGTCGACATACAGCGGTATAACATCACCCGGCCGATAAGCAGTATTTTTATCGGCGGCGGTACGCCCAGTTTGTTTTCAGCCGAATCGATTGACCGGTTGTTACGCGGCATAGAGCAACAGCTGGCGCTTAAGGAAGGTCTGGAAATCACGCTGGAAGCCAATCCGGGCACGTTCGAAAGCCAGAAGTTTGCCGAATTCAGGGCGCTGGGTATCAACCGTTTGTCTATCGGGATACAAAGTTTTAACGACTCGCTATTGAAAAAGCTGGGCCGCGTTCATTCGGCGCAGGAAGCCATTCATGCGGCCGAGATTGCCCACCAATCGGGCTTTGACAATTTTAACCTGGATTTGATGTTCGGCTTGCCGGGTGCAAGTCCCGACAGCAGCAAAATAGACATAGAAACGGCTATCAGCCTCAAGCCTGCGCATATTTCCTTTTACCAGTTAACGCTGGAGCCCAATACCTGGTTTCATAAATTTCCGCCCAAACTGCCGGATGATGAAACAATCTTTGCCACGCAAAAACAATGTCAGCAGCTATTGGCGGATCACGGCTATCAACAATATGAGGTCTCGGCCTACAGTAAACAAGGCCGGCAATGCCGGCATAATGTCAATTATTGGCAGTTTGGCGATTATTTAGGCATAGGCGCGGGCGCCCATGGGAAAATCAGCCAAGCATTGCCGCAGCAAATTATCCGCAGTTTTAAGCCCAAAAGCCCGGAGCGGTATTTAAGCAACTCCCATCAAAACGGCGGGGCGGAGGTTATTGCGGTAGCGGAGCTGCCTTTAGAATTCATCATGAATCATTTGCGCCTGAAGCAGGGTTTTACGCTGGAAGCTTATCAAGCGGCCACCGGTCTTGCGGCGGCGACGCTGGAGCCGGCTCTATCCGATTGTGTGAAACAAAACTTGCTTATCGAACAAAACAATCACTATTATTGCTCGGAACAAGGCTGGAACTTTCTGGACAATATTTTAGAGAAATTCATTCATTAATCCCTGCAAACTTAACTTTTACAATTATCATGCTTGATTATCAAAAAGACTTTATCTCCTACGCGTTGGATTGCGGCGTGCTCAAATTCGGCGAGTTCCAGTTAAAATCGGGCCGCACCAGCCCCTATTTCTTTAATACCGGCTTATTCAATACCGGCGCGCAGCTCGGAAAGTTGGGACAGTTTTATGCGCAGGCGTTGATTCAATCCGGGCTTAAGCCGGATATTCTTTACGGACCCGCCTATAAAGGCATACCGCTGGTCAGCGCGACATCGATTGCCTATGCCCAATTAACCGGCGAAGACATTCCCTTTGCCTTCAACCGCAAAGAGGCAAAAGACCATGGCGAAGGCGGCAGCCTGGTAGGCGCGCCGCTACAAGGCAAGGTGCTCATCCTTGATGACGTGATTACGGCCGGGACTTCAGTCAGGGAATCCGTAGACATTATAAAGAATGCCCAGGCAACGCCCGCCGGCGTTTTAATTGCGCTGGACAGGCAGGAAAAAGGCCGAAATGACGTTTCCGCTATTTCGGAAGTTGAAGATCAATTTGCAATGCCGGTGATTGCGATCATTACCCTGGCAAATATTATTGAATATTTAACGGCCGATGCTGACGTAGACGCGTCTTTACTTGAAGCGATAAAAGCCTATCAGGGACTTTACGGAATTTAAGAAATACATAAGGCCAGCTAAAAAATAAACATCTTAATCTAACAGTTCTTAAGATATAGACTACAATTACCCCAAAATTTACCGTCACCCGACGACTGCATAGTTGCAAAAGGTACGACCCCAAGGATGGGGGAGGTAGAGCAATGCAGGAGCAATTGCCGAGAGCGCCAAAAGTAGGCGCTTTGCCTAAAGCGCCTACTTTTGGTAGACGATGCAGGAGCAGCGAAGCGGCGTGTCGACATTTCGATTAACTTAATAAAACCATGTTAGCAACAAAAGGCGAGCCATGAGGAATATGGAATTTAAAGAGCAAATGCACGAATATTCGCAATGGCGTGCAAAACTGGTTCAAGCTATAGAAATGTATCACCAATGGCGCAGCCGTTACGGCATGAATGATCCGCACAGCACGGAGACCATATTAAATATTCTGAACGGCCTGCAATCGGACAAGATCACGCTGGCTTTTGTTGCTGAATTTTCCCGCGGTAAAACCGAACTGATCAATGCCCTGTTTTTTGCCGAAACAGGCGTCAGATTATTGCCGTCGTCACCGGGGCGCACCACCATGTCGCCCACCGAATTGTTTCATGATGAAAAAGGCGGCAATTACATCCGGTTGCTGAATATCGAAAGCCGTCTTGAAGATATTTCGCTGTCTGAGTTCAAGAGAAACCCTGATCGCTGGACCCAGATCGACCTTGACTGCGACTCGCCCACGCAAATGCAGGAAGCGTTTAAAGAGCTGGTCGCTACCAAGCTGGTTGACCGGGACGTTGCCGACAAGCTGGGGCTGTGGAATGAGCGTGAAGCGGCGGAGCAGGGCATCATCAATCCGGAAAAAGTCGAAATCCCCTGCTGGCGTCATGCCCTGATCAGCTTTCCCCATCCGTTATTAAAGGAAGGCTTATCGATATTGGATACGCCCGGCTTAAATGCGCTGGGAACCGAGCCTGAACTGACCTTAAGCATGTTGCCTAGCGCTCAGGCCATTGT
>JBAQYH010000230.1:0-1711 GCA_049299935.1 Methylobacter sp.
ACTCTGGCCCATTTCCGCAAAACCTTTCTGGTGGAGTTGGAGGACTTGTTTGTACAAGTTCTGGCGTTGGCTCAAGCGATGAAACTGGTCAAGCTGGGACAAATTTCGCTGGATGGCACAAAAATTAAGGCCAATGCTTCAAAGCACAAGGCGTTGTCCCACGGTCACATCGAAAAATTGGCCGACGGCATTGATCTGCCAGCCGAAGTTGCACGCTGGGAGGATCGTTTGAAAGCCCTGGCGGTGGCCAAGGCCAAGATTGCCGAACGGGTTAAAGAGCGCGACGAACAGGCCCGGAAAGACTACCAAGAAAAACTGGCCCGCCGCGAGGCTGTGCGCGCGACGGGTAAAAAGCCCCGAGGCAAAGAGCCGAAGGCTCCCGAAACCGGCCCTAAAGCTAAAGACCAGATCACCAACAGTAGGCGCTTTAGGCGACACAGATAGGACGGATTTACACGGATTTTTAGTCCGAACCCAGTTTGTTTGCGTTTTTAAATCAGTGTTTATCCGTTTAATCCGTGTCGCTTAGAGGCGCCTACTCTTGGCATCCGTGGTCTATTGAGCATACGCTGAGTAATTACAATCAAAACCACCTGCGGCCTTGGAAATACAAGGAAATCAATTCAATAGCCAATTAACCCCCTAAGTAATGGCACTTATTGCTTGAAGAAGTTGAAATCTCTATCCTACAGACACTCGTACAACACCTGCCGATTTTTTAGGTTAATAGGGCTTTTCGATTTTAACTCACGAATAGGGATTTTGCTTATGACTAACCCGCGTAACCTCTGGCAAAACCATCTTCTTAATTCCCTGGCCCCAACCGAATACGAGCGCATCGCTCCCCACCTGGAACTGGTCGCAATACCACTCGGCGATATTCTTTACGAACCCGGGGACGCCTTGCGTTACGCTTATTTCCCCACGACCGGCATCGTATCGCTGCTTTACGTAATGGAGAGCGGAGCACCGGCCGAAATCGCCATGGTCGGCAACGACGGTATTATCGGCGTTTCCCTGTTCATGGGCGGAGGAACCATGCCTAATCGAGCCGTCGTGCGGAACGCCGGCTACGCCTATCGGATTCGGGCGCAAATACTTATGAAGGAATTCAACCGCTTTGGCGGATATCGTAACGGTGCACTGCACGATTTGCTGCTGCGTTATACCCAGGCGCTGATTACCCAGATAGCACAGACGGCAGCCTGCAACCGGCATCACTTTGTGGATCAGCAACTCTGCCGCTGGCTGTTGCTGAGCATCGATCGGCTCCCTTCGAACGAGTTGGTCATGACCCAGGAACTGATTGCCAATATGCTGGGGGTGCGGCGCGAGGGCGTCACGGAAGCCGCCGGAAAATTGCAGCAAGCTGGGTTGATAAATTGCCGCAGGGGGCACATCACGGTATTGGACCGACAGGGATTGGAAGAGCGCGTCTGCGAGTGTTACCACGTGGTTAAAAAAGAATTCTCCCGTCTGCTCCCCTCTGAACAACTGTCCTCCCCTGACTCCGGATCAAACCAACCTGCGGCAAGACTGCGCTTTGGCAAACGCCTGCCCAGCGCGCATATTCGACAGCTTCATAATTACAGGGAAGTTCGTTAAGGATATGGTCAGTAATAACTTCCCGATATAGATTGGATGAAATTTTTCCGTTCGCCCTGAGCCCTTCGATAAACTCAGGAGAGCCTTGTCGAAGCCTGTCATGAGC
>JBAQYH010000231.1:0-8584 GCA_049299935.1 Methylobacter sp.
GCTCAACAGTACACGCCCTCATAATCTGAGGTAGAACTGGTTCACTGCCGCACAGGCAGCTTAGAAAACGGCAGTGCAACAACCAATCTCAAGCCACATCGTAATACCATTCCAACAGCTCTTCGCCGCCCCAGTTTTCGGCATCGGCGGGAATGGTTTCATCTGTTTGGTATAGGGTCATTTGTCCGGGTTTTGGCGAGCTGACCAATAAGCTTTCTGCATAATCGACCGAACAGCCTTGTTTGCCGGTTTGATCTTTTAACCATTGCGCCGCCATGGCGATGGCCTCTTGCCGGGTTTCGCCAAAGCCGAAGACGGCATAGTCGTGTTGCACATATAAAATAGTCATTGTTGCTCCAAATGTTTTGGGGAATATCTACCCAAAGAATTGTCCACGAAAGGCACGAAAAAAACAGTCGGGGGGAAATCTTATTACAAGGTTTTTCGTGCTTTTCGTGCCTTTCGTGGATTATGCTTTTTCTTACAGATCAAGCTCTTGATGGGATGCTGTTTCTTGGGAATAGCCTTAATCAGATTTGCTTCATCGTAATATCCAAGGTCAAAATCCGGTAAGCGATTTGCCTCGGCGTCATGTTCAGCAGGCGGGCGGCTTTGGCTTGCACCCAGCCGCTTTGCTCCAACGCGGCAATGACCCGTTCACGGTCGTCCATGTTCTCGTCGTTAAAATCAATCGCGGGCGCGTTTTGCGGTTTATGACTGATGCCTGTGCCGATTTCATCTTCCAGGCCGGTGCTGACCATCACGTCGCGGTCGATGATGCCGTTTTGGCTCATGATCGCGGCGCGCTCCAGCCGGTTTGCCAGTTCGCGGACGTTGCCGGGCCAGTTGTGCTTCATCAATATGCGTATCGCGCTTTCCTTGATTTCCAGGGGGCGCCCGCCTTGCTGCTCCGAAATCCGGCCGAGCAGGAATTCGGACAGCTGAGGAATGTCCTCGGTCCGGTCGCGTAACGGCGGCATCTGAACCGGCATCACATTAAGGCGGTAATACAAGTCTTCCCTGAACTCGCCTTTGGTCACTTCTTCTTCAAGATCGCGATTGGTTGCCGCAATGATGCGCACATTAACCTTGATGGTCTGGGTGCCGCCGACCCGCTCGAATTCGCCTTCCTGCAATACGCGCAGCAGTTTGGCCTGGAACGATGCGGATATTTCGCCGATTTCATCGAGAAACAGGGTGCCGTTGTCGGCCAGTTCGAAACGGCCTTTACGCTGGCTGACCGCGCCGCTGAACGCGCCTTTTTCGTGGCCGAATAATTCGGACTCCAATAAGGTGTCGGGCAGGGCCGCGCAATTGAGCTTTAAAAAAGGCCCGCCGGAACAGCCCGAGTTGAAGTGGATCGCATTGGCGACCACTTCTTTACCGGTACCCGATTCGCCGCGGATTAATACCGTGGTATTCCATTTTGCAACCTGGCGGATTAAGTCGAACACTTTTAGCATCGGCGGCGAATGGCCGATGATGTTTTCGAAGCTGTAGTTCTTGATCAGCGCCTGTTTGAGCTGGTCCCGTTCGCTGAGCAGGTTGCGCTGTTTGCGTTCGATGACCCGCAGCATTTTGACGCTTTGCGCAATCAGGTTGGCAATCATCTCCATAAACCGGGCGCGCTCGCCCAGAAACAGGCTGTTATCCGGCTGGGCGGCCAGCACGCCGATGGTGTCGCCTTCTTCTATGTAAATCGGCGAACCGATAAAGGGCAGTTCGGGATCGTACAACCCCATGCGGCCCAAAAAGCGCGGTTCTTCGGACACTTTTTCGATGACGATGGTGCTGCCTTCATCGAGTATGGCGCCCATCAAGCCTTCGCCGGGGTTGTACCTGACCGGCTCGGTGAATTTACCGGCGCCGTTGGTGTGGACAACGCTGACTATCATGCTGTCGCTCTCGATTTCGCGCAGCGTGATCATGCCGGAACGCATGCCGGACCGTTTGTGCAGTATCTCCAGGACGGCCTGTAATTTGGCATGCAAATCGTGGGTGCTGTTTAATACCTGGCTGATGATATACAAGGTATCAAGTTCGGCTTCGATCAGTTGTATACGTTCAGCCATTATTCCACCCCTTTAAAAGTCTGCTTGTGTCGCGGGAAACTGATTTTGAACCGGCATCCCCGGTCGCAATCGGGATCGATTTCAATAAATCCCTGATGCTGGTTGACGATCTCTTTTGCCATAACCAGCCCCATACCCGCTTGGTTGCCGCCCATGGGACGGGTGGTGTAAAAAGGCTCGAATACTTTGGCGCGTTTTTCAACCGGAATACCGGAACCGCTGTCTTCAATGCAGACGTAAATCAAATCGGCATCGGTGTAGGTGGTGATCTTAAAGCGCTTCTCTTCGCCATTCGACTCGCAGATGGCGTCTATCGCATTGTCGATCAATTGCTTGAATAATATGCGCAGGCGGTTCTCGGAACCCAGCATGCTCGGCAATGCCGACAACGGTTGCCAATGCACTTCTATGCCGTTGCCCAGGATGCGTTGGTTATTGAGCAATAACACTTCATGCAGAATCTGGTTCAGGTTAATCGGGATAACCGCTGTTTGCAGAATCTCGGGAATGCATTTTTGCATGGTCGCAACGGCTTCTTCGCCGGATTGCTGGATCTGCTGCAATATTTGGAGCAGGCCGGCGTGTTGGTCGTCCTTTTTGTGCCGTAAAATTTGCTCGGCCGCCCTGATTTGGTTCATCGGCATCTGAATTTGGTGCATCGCGCCCAGCAACGTTTCCCTGATGCCGCGCACCCGCTCATCCTCAGCCATGACGGTTTTTAAGGTCTGGATATGCAGCTCTTCCATCTGTCTGCGCTGCCGCGTAATATCCGTTAAGGTCAGGATCAAGTACTGTTTGGAAGCCTTGTCAAAAAAAGCGTCGGCATTGACTTCATTCTCGATAAACCAGTTTCCGGCACAAGAAAACCAGCGCGGACTCTGGCTTCCTTTGCTTTCCACTTTAAATTCGCGGTGATTGAAGCCTTGTTCTTTGCTTTGCAACTGCGACCACAAATCGCCCATTTCATCTCGCAGCAATTTTAAAAAATACGTTGCAGGCTCGCCTTTATCAAGATCGCTGACCAGCGCTTTGTAGTTATGGTTATCCAGGATAACCCGGTCCTGGTCGTCAATGACAACCATCGCGATAGGCGATGAATTAATGACCGACTCGATCAATAATTTTTGGTTGATGACCTTTTTTTCGGATTCGTACGATTGGGTGATGTCCCGGTGCATGCCGATGTAGTGGGTGATCGCCCCTGTTTCATTCAGCATAGGCGCAATGGTCAGGTCGGACAGATAACGGGCGCCGGATTTGTGCCGGTTGCATAAGGTTCCGCGCCATATTTTCTTGGTGCTGATGGTGCGCCATAAATCGTGATACACCTCTCTGGGCGTGCATTTGTCGGACAGTATGGATTCGTTTTCGCCCAGAATATCAATAGGCTGGTAGCCGGTGACTCTGGCAAACTCTTCATTCACGTAAAGAATTTTGGCTTTTTTGTCGGTAATGGAAATGGCTATCGGGGCTTGTTCAACCGTTTCGACAAACAGGCTGTAAAGCATGTTGTCGCCGGTATTCTTATGTCCTACGTCAAATAAATCAGGTGCAAGCTCACCGATGACGCTCGTCATGTTGGTATGTGTCTGCAAAAATTTCAATGAGGTTTTTTTCATAAGTGTTGGCCGGATATAAGGGGGCTTTTGGATAACTTTATAAGATTACTTAGCAAATATAACGCCAACTTCAATGCTCATGTCTTTCTTGTTCCCACACAGCGCGCTCATCGCTATGCACAAGTATTTAAAAGCACGTCATTCCGGCAGGGATTGCCGGACCCGTTAGAGCGCGTAGCGAATCCAGAGCACAGGGATGTGAATACTTGATTTTTCTCGTTCCCACGCGCTACGTCACTGCCATTAAGTTAAGCGTTGTAGGAGCGGGCCGTGCCCGCGATGAAGGGGCGACAACATTGTAATTATGGCCTAAATGTTGCGGGCGTGGCCCGCTCCTACGGCGTCATTGCGCTTAACTTAATGGCTGTGACGCGCTACGTGGGAACGCAGTCAAAGGCCTGTCCTGAGCTGTGCCGAAGGGGCGTGTTGTGCCGCGAACGTTAAGTTGCCGACAATGCGTCAAACATAAATCTTCCATATGTTGGACGCGGCGCGTCCTGAAATGCATTCCCACGCAGCGCGTGGGAACGAGGTAACGTAGGGCGCGCCGCGCGCGCCAAAGAGGATAAAGTTAAGCGCCATTTCATCCCGGCGAGGGGGTGCGCAGCGCCTGGGAACGAGGTAAAAAGGCGCGCACGGCGCGCCCTACTGCTGAGTCTTGCAGTGCAGATTAATAGCCTGAATTGTTACCGGAATAAAACACAAGCCATTGTAGGATTTGCGACACAGATATTTTTATCGGTGTCGTTATGTATTACTTCCAACAGGTTTTATGCACTGCTTTGGGATGTTTTGCAGGATATTTGACCGATAAATGTGCCATGCCTGTAATTGGCATAATTGATGCTTTGATCTTGTAAACAACCCTAAAAGCAGCCTGGAAAAAACAGTGAGTGAATATCTTTTACTTTTATTAGGCACAGCTCTGGTCAACAACGTGGTCTTGGTGAAATTCCTCGGGCTGTGTCCGTTTATGGGCGTCTCGAAAAAACTGGATTCGGCATTGAGCATGGGCTTGGCGACAACCTTTGTATTGACGCTGGCCGCGATGACCAGCTGGATGCTGGAACACTTTATTCTGGCGCCTTTTAATATCCAGTTTTTGCGGATACTCGCCTTTATCCTGGTGATTGCCGCCGTGGTGCAGTTCACCGAAATGGTCGTGCATAAAACCAGTCCGGTGCTGTATCAGATACTGGGTATTTTCCTGCCGCTGATTACCACCAATTGCGCGGTTTTAGGCGTTGCGTTGCTCAATGTGCAGGAGCAATACGGCTTTATGCAAAGCATGATTTTCGGTTTCGGTTCCGCGCTCGGCTTTACGCTGGTGATGGTGCTGTTTGCCGGTTTGCGGGAGCGTCTGGCGTTAATGGCGGTCCCGGCATTATTTGCCGGTACGCCGATTGCGTTTATTACCGCCGGGATTTTATCGCTGGCGTTTATGGGTTTTGCAGGGCTTTATACGAAATAAACCGGTAGGGCGTTTAATGTCCACGAAAAACACGAAAAGCACGAAAAGAAAAAACGGGGTGAATTTTTCAAATGGAGCGGATTTTCACCAACAGTAGGGGGTTTCGTTTCGCATCGAATAAATCGAATTAAACATCATGATTTATTTGTTTTTCGTGATTTTCGTGCTTTTCGTGGACGAATTGATTTTTCTAGGATTAACAGGAAACAATATGTACGTTTTCTACGCTATTGTAAGTTTAACGGTGTTAGGGCTGTTTCTGGGCTTGCTGCTGGGTATTGCCGGCAAGTATTTAAAAGTTGAAAGCAGCCCGATTGTCGATGAGTTGGAAGCCCTGCTGCCCGGTTCGCAATGCGGCCAATGCGGCTTCCCCGGTTGCAGGCCTGCTGCCGAAGCATTGGCCGATGGCAATGCGCCCGCTACGATGTGTCCCCCCGGCGGCAGCGCCTTGGCTGAGCAAATCGCCGCTTTATTGGGCTTGGATCTGGATTTAAGCGACGTCAAAGAACCCGAATTACTGGTCGCCCGAGTCAGCGAAGACACCTGCACCGGTTGCACCCGCTGCTTTAAAGTCTGCCCTACCGACGCGATTGTCGGCGCGCCGAAACAAATTCATGCGGTCGTTGCCGATGCCTGCATAGCCTGCAAGAAGTGCGTCGATGTCTGTCCGACCGAATGCCTGCAAATGCACCCTGTGGAGGTTACCTTGCGTAACTGGCGCTGGGCCAAGCCTTTGAATGTTCCCGCGCAATCTCTAGGAACAGGGAGTAATGCCTTATGTTAAGTTTTTTTAAAACGCCGCGTATTCGCGGCGGCGTCCATGCAGAGGAACATAAAACCGCGACCGCTGCATTGCCTATAACAACCGACTTTCCATTGCCGAAAAAACTGTATATCCCGCTGCAACAGCACGTCGGCAAACCCGCAGAGCCGCTGATTATGGTCGGCGAAAAAGTGCTGAAAGGGCAGTTGTTGGCCTACAGCCAAGGATTGATTTCCGCGCCTGTCCATGCACCAAGTTCGGGCATTATCGTCGATGTGAACGATTACCCTGCACCACATCCGTCCGCGCTGCCTATCCGCACCATCGTGCTGGAAACCGACGGCAAGGACGAATGGATAGCGGCGCAAGTTGTTGCCGACCCGTTCCTGCTAAACCCTGAGGAAATCAGTTTGCGAGTCGGCGCGGCGGGCATTGTCGGCTTGGGCGGCGCAACCTTTCCGACTGCGGTTAAGCTGAATATGGGCCGTGAAAACCATGTCGATACGCTGATTATCAACGGCTCGGAATGCGAGCCTTATTTATGCTGCGATGATAGGTTGATGCAGGAGAGCGCCGGGGAGAT
Source organism: Methylobacter sp. (assembly GCA_049299935.1). Classification (GTDB taxonomy): domain Bacteria; phylum Pseudomonadota; class Gammaproteobacteria; order Methylococcales; family Methylomonadaceae; genus Methylobacter_A. The sequence continues at coordinate 6,509 of JBAQYH010000231.1, forward strand.
TATCGACGGCGTGCGCTTGATGCTGCATGGCATGGACAGTAGAGACGCGATTAATCGCGTCTCTACAAACGCGGTGGTGGCAATTGAAGACAACAAGCCGCAGGCCTTTCATGCGATGCAAGCCGCCGCAGAGCCCTATGCGCAGATTGAAGTCATCCAAATCCCGACCCGCTATCCGATGGGCTGGGACCGGCAATTAATCCGTTATGTCACCGGCAAGGAAGTCCCGGTCGGCTGCCGCTCGTCGGAAATCGGCGTGACCATTCATAATGTCGGCACCGCTCATGCAGTCCATAAAGCCATCCGCTACGGGCAGCCATTGCTTAGCCGCGTGGTCACCGTAGCGGGCGGCGCGGTGAAACGCCCGATGAATGTCGAGGTTCCGTTCGGCACGTTGATCTCCGAACTGTTCGAGTTCTGCGAGGTGGATAAAGCACAAACCGCGCGCATCATTATGGGCGGCCCGATGATGGGCGATTCTTTGCCTCATAGCAGTTTGCCTACGGTCAAGGCCACCAGCGGCATCCTGGCATTGACCCAAAGCGAACTCAAAAATACCGACGAGCAACCCTGCATCCGTTGCGCCGGTTGCGTCAGCGTTTGCCCGGCTGGACTCAGGCCTTTGGATATGGCGAACAATATCCGCATTAACCAACTGGATGCGGCGGTCGATTTAGGCCTGAAAGACTGCATCAGTTGCGGCTGTTGCTCTTACATCTGCCCGTCGAATATTCCATTGGTACAGTATTTTAAATATGCCTCGGGCGAAGTTATCGCCAGACAGCAGGCGCAGCATAAATCCGAGCAGACCAAACGCCTGATTGATGCGCGCAATGCCCGTATGGAACGCATCGCCCAGCAACAGCGCGAGGAAGAGCTGGCCCGGATTGCGGCCAAGGCGGAACGGGAACGGCTGAAAGCCGAGCAGGAGGCCTTGGCATGATTTCGCATATGAAACCCAGCAGCGGCGCGCATGTAGGCGCTAACAACAGTGTCAGCCATATCATGGGGCAAGTCATGTTGGCGCTGTCCCCGGCGACGGCGTTCGGCCTGTTATGTTTCGGCTGGCCTGCGTTGAACCTGTTTGTTATTACCGTGTTATCGGCGGTTGTTTTTGAAGCCTTGTGCCTGCGCCTCAAGGGCAGGGTGGCTAAACCCGTCATTATGGACGGCTCAGCGGTATTGACCGGCTGGCTGCTGGCCATGACGCTGCCGCCTTGGGCGCCGTGGTGGATAGGCGTGGTCGGTTCGGGTCTGGCGATTATTTTAGGCAAGCAGGTTTACGGCGGCTTGGGGCAAAACTTGTTCAATCCGGCGATGTTGGCACGGGTTGCATTGTTGATTTCTTTTCCTATCGAAATGACCACCTGGGCGAACGTGTCGCCGTTGTTCTTTTCGCATTCGCCGGGGCTGATCGAAAGCTGGCATATCACTTTTTCAGGCTTGGACAATATCGATGCCAGCACCGGCGCGACTACGCTGGGCTTTATCAAAACCGAGTTCTCGCAAAACCGTTTATTGACCGACATCCTGAAGGACACCTCCGGTTTCCTTAACTTTATCGGCTGGTCGCGCGGCAGTTTGGGCGAAACCTCGACGCTGCTGCTGGGCTTGGGCGGCGTGTGGCTGATCCGCCAGAATGTTATTCAATGGCAGATCCCGGTGTCGTTATTGCTGACGGTTATGCTGTTGGCCGGATTCTTTCATGCCGTGGACAGCGAGCATTATGCCGGTCCGCTGCTGCATTTGAATTCGGGTGCGTTGATGTGTGTGGCCTTTTTCATTGCGACCGACTATGTCACCTCGCCGAATACGCCTGCGGGGCAGCTGGTGTTCGGTGCGGGTTGCGGGCTGCTGATTTTCGTTATCCGTACCTGGGGCGCGTATCCCGAAGGCGCCGGGTTTGCAGTGCTGTTGATGAACTCGGCAACACCGCTGATCGATCATTACATTAAACCCCGGATCTACGGACGCGACCGTAAAGGCAAGCCGCTTGAAATACCGAAATCGTAAATACCGTAGGCCGGAATAAGCCGGTTGCAGCATTAGCGGAAACCGGTGTTTCCGGCATAGCAG
>JBAQYH010000232.1:0-1578 GCA_049299935.1 Methylobacter sp.
GCACAAGTCGCCGATGCGTTTTCCGGCATGATGTTAGCGGGGCTTGATAATGATAGTGCAGCACGGGTAACCGCTGGTAATGCGAGCTGTAATTACTCTACAGGTGAGATTATTGCCATCGTGGTCGGCTTAATTCTGGGGATTATCCCTGGCCTGATTTTACTTGTAGTGCTTTGTTAATCCGCTTTGGACAAGAGCCATCTACGCTACGCTTCGTTGGCAGCTGGTTATGCGGTACGTAATCTTGTTTTTAACACACAAATTTGTCTGACCGCTTAGGGGCGAGCCCTGCATTTCCCGAATGCCGCAGTTCGGCCAGGAGCAGCCAGACGCGCAACAGGGAAGTTATGCAGTTAGGATTCCGAGGAAATTTTAGCGTTTATTGCCTGGAGTGTGGCAATCAGGGATGATATATGGAGTCTATATAACTGCTAACCATAATGAGATTCTTCATTGGTAAATATTGCCTCACCCTGTATAAGAAACTGCTGCTTAAATGAGGAAAATATCTGTCTTGGCTGTTTTCGCAGTATTGATGAAATTATGCAGTGGAATAATGTAACGGAACAGCAAAAGCGGGAAATCCTAAATTTGGCAAATGCACGAAAAATAGATCATCGACTTAAATATGGAGTATATCCGGATTCCGGCGATGACAGCGCCAAAAGCCCGCGAACAGCCGGCTTTAGTTTTCCTCTGCAACTCAGGAACCGACCTAAAAGCGGATCGTGAAAGTTGTTTAGCTATCACTTTCTGCCTTGCCGAAACAGTTCATCAGATAACGGAGAATCTCGATCTCAAGAGCCCATATGCGACTTATAGTTTTGAATTGGTTTCACGCAGAGTTACAAATTCTTCGGCAGCCGTAGGATGTACCCCAATAGTAGAGTCAAAGACCGCTTTGGTCGCGCCGGCTCGAATCGCAACTGCCATGCCCTGGATAATTTCAGGGGCGTCAGGCCCTACCATGTGCATGCCGACAACCCGGTCCGTGCTGCGTACCACGACCATCTTCATCAGGGTTCGTTCATCCATCCCGGAGAGGGTGTTTTTCATGGGTGTGAAACTGGTTTTGTAAATGTCGATGTCCGGATATTTTTCGCGCGCCTGTGCTTCGGTTAGACCGACCGTACCAATAGCAGGTTGGCTGAAAACAGCCGTGGGAATATTGTCATAATCAACCGGTCTTGGTTGCTTGGCATACAACTTATTCACCAGAGCCATGCCCTCTGCGATAGCTACCGGAGTCAGGTTGAGCCGGTTAGTCACATCACCCAGCGCATAGATTGACGGCACATTGGTTTGATAGTCCTCATTAACCTTAACGGCACCTTCGTCGTCCAATTCAATGCCAAGCGCTTCCAAGCCAAATCCGGTTGAATTCGGCGTTCTGCCGGTAGCATACATCACCAGGTCTGTGCTCATTTTGCCGCCATCTGTAAGCCGCGCTGCGAAGCAATCGCCTGCGCTTTCAATGGCCTCAATATCGGTATTGAGAAGAAGTTTAATCCCTTTCCCGGCCATTTCATGGGCCAGAAAATCACGTATATCCTCATCAAAACCACGAAGCAGTTTGTC
>JBAQYH010000233.1:0-4506 GCA_049299935.1 Methylobacter sp.
CTTTTCGGCACGGCGGTAAGTCCTGCCGGGTTGTCGGGCTCGTTGGCAGAAATGCGAATATCGATAGTTCGCGCCCATGTGCCGGCCGTGGTGAAGTCGATTAACCGGTTTTCCGGATCATCGCCGATGACGTACAGATGCCCCGGCGTGTCCGGGTCATAGGCAACGCCCTCAGGGTCCAGTACCAACGCCGAGGTGTCGAAACCGGTGCAGGTTTCGCCCACGCCGTTAAATAGCCCATCCGGCCCCGGTTTGACCTTGTAGAGTTCCGCGTTTGTGCCGTCAATAATGAAAAGCGTACCGTCACCGAAAGCGACGCCTTCCGGATCGGCATTGGTGCCGCAGACGCTGAGGGTGGAAAACGAGGTGCGGGGGGAGTCCAATGTAAAATTCCCGCCGCTGTCCGGGCTAAGTTCAAAGACCCGCTTTTGGGCGTCATCGGAAATGAACAGGTGCCCGCTTACCGGATCGAAGACGCACCCCGTCGGCTCATTTGAGTAGCCGGTACGCGAAGAAGTTGTCGTCGAGTAGGTGTTCAATAAAATCCCGCTGCGGCTGATTTCAAAAAGGTTGTCGCCGGTAAATAAGTCCGGTACCTCGTCAACTTCGGCATCGCAGTCCAGCAGCGTATTTTTAAGACTCAGATAAGCGATGTCCGAAGGGTCGGGGCTGGACTTTGGGAAAAACGAAGGATTTTCAATGCCGCTGGTGTGAATGGTCTGAAGCAGGTTAGCGGAAACGGCCGCGGCGAACGCAGGATGCGGTTTGAGCAACAGCAAACCGGCTCCCAACGCAAACAGGCTGAAGGGAATGTTGAAATTGGCGAACATCAACTGGGTATCCAAATGGGTCATTTCGTTTTTTCAATTAGTGACTGATGTTGCGCAGTTATTCGAATTTAGACTGCATTAACATTTTTTATTAAAGAGTCGCTGCCGCGACGGTTTATTTTTAATCGGGTTGTCGCACCCGAGGGCGAGTTACTTTCTTTTGCTTCGCCTCGGCAATTGCTCCCTGCATTGCTCTACCTCCTGCATCCCTGCAGTCGAAAAGAAAGTAACCAAAGAAAAGGCGACCCGGTTGCCGCTTGAGTCACTCGGCGCATCCTTGTGCCTCGCCCTTCGGGTGCGATGCATGCAAATCGGCTATCCTGCCGATTTGTCCTGCGCTCCTCGCTTTTGTCGAGGGTCAGCAGAAGGGGCTCCTGCCCCTCTGCTGACGTGCGGCATCCATGCCGCACCCCTGGCGGGCTATTCTCGACAAAAGCTCCGGTGCTCGGCGCGGCATACGGGACAAAAGCCATCCGTGCGTAGCAGTTAGTGATAATCGACATGAAGCAGCGGCGCGGCGGATGCAACGCCGTTAAAGGCTCTTGCGACACGCTTGCCGGACCCAGTGATGATGACTACCAGCGAGTTGCCGCTTACCCAGCCGGAACGATTGACAATCTCCTGAATCACGGTTTTCAGGTCCGGGGTCTTCTGGCCGGGGCCGGCAAGTCCCACTGTCGTCCATCCCGGCACAGGACTCCAGAGTACCGAAGCGGCCGTCGTTGGCCGTAATGAGATGTTGCTTGAGGCGGTCGTGAAAGTCGCGGCATTGTCGGCAGCCTGGCCACTAATCGTCAGCGCCGTAACCTCGGCGGTGTTGACTTGATCCACCGTAAACTGGATCGATGCGCTGTCGATTGTTGCGCCCTTAGGAATGTTGACCAGATTGAAGCGCATGCCCACTATCTGGTTAGCCGCGTCGAGCGTCAATTCAAGATCGGAACTTGTCAAACTCATTGCGCCGGTAGTAACGGCCTGTTCGGCATCGTCACTGCCGCTGGAGACCCGAATATCGACAGAACCTGCCCCAACCGGCGGATTGACCGTTACGGTAATCTGGGCCGAACCGGTAAGGCCGCCGCTGTCGGTGACCGATGCGGTGATGGTGTGCGTTCCCGTGGTCAATACTTTGCTGAAGCTGGCGCCGCTGCCGATGTTATTGTCGATAGACGAAGTCCAGTTCAGCGATGATCCCGTCAGCGAACCATCCTCGCTATCGGCCGCCGTTCCGGCAAAGCTTATCGAAGTGCCTGCTGCGAACGTCGAACCGGTACCGGGTGCGGTGATGTTGACGTCCGGTGTGGTGTTTCCAGGGTCTCCACTTGCAGCAAATTCGACATGAAGCTGCGGCGCGGCGGATGGAAGCCCTTCAAAGGCTTCCGCAACACGTTTGCCGTTGCCGTCCCCGGTAATAATCACAGCCAGCGAATTGCCGCTCGTCCAGCCGCTACGATTGACAATTTCCTGAATGACGGCCTTGATGTCCGGGGTTTGCTGGTCAACGCCTGCTGCACCCAGTGTAGGCCATGCGGCGGGGTTCCAGGTTGCCGACGCGGTGGTTTTCGGCCGTGATGAAATATTATTGGCTGCGGTAGTGAAGGTTGCCGCATTGTCGGCAGCTTGCCCCCAAACCTGTAGGGTCTCGGCTACCGAGGGTGTTTCATCCACCGTAAATTGGATGTACGCATTTTGGATAACGGCTCCTTTAGGAATGGCGATGCTGTTAAAACGCATGCCGACAGTCTGGTTAGTGCCGTCGACGGTCAATTCAAGATCGGAACTGGCCAAAGCTACCGCGCCGGTCGAAACGACCTGTTCGGCATCGTCACTGCCGCCGGCGACCCGGACGTTGATAGTGCTGGTTGCACCCGCCTCATTGACCGTGACGGTGACCAATTCTTCGTCACATAACGGGGTCGCCGCGTTGTCGCAAACCTTGACGGTGAATGCGTAAGTGCCGGCCGCTGAGGGCGTCCAGCTGAATGCCCCCGAAGAGGTGGTGATTGCATCTGCCGGCGCATTCACAAAGCTGAAAGTAAGTATGTCACCGGAGTTCGCATCCGTTGCCGTTGCGGTACAGCTCAGCAGGCTGTTGACGGTTACCGTCTTGTCCCCGATGGTTGCCAGCACCGGCGCGACGTTGGCCGCATTGGCCGCATTGACCGTGATAGTCACTTCATCGAAAGCAGCGAGGTTGCCGTCATCCGCCGTCAGCCGGAGCATATAGGTTCCGGCCTCGCTGAAACTCGCCGTGGTGTTTAGCGCTTGGGCGTTGGCAAAGCTAACCGCTCCAGGCCCACTGCTTTTGCTCCAGGTAGAGGTCACCGATGAATTCGCCGGTAATCCGTCATCCGTCACCGTGCCGCTCAGGGTTGCATTATTGGGCAAGGAAATTGATTGGTCCAAGCCGGCATTTACCACCGGTGCCTGATTGGCCTGCGTCTCGGTACTGTATTCCACATGCAGTAATGGTGCGCCGGCCTTGTCTCCGTTGAATGCTTCTGCCGTCCTGTGACCGGTCCCGCTGATAATGATCGCCAGCGAGTTGCCAAGCGCCCAACCTGGCCGGTGGACAATCTCTTGAATAATAGGGGCGATATTCGTCGTCTGCTGATCAACACCTGCTTGCCCGACTGTCGTCCACGGCACAGGATTCCATGAAACCATAGCCGCCGTTTTTGCACGGGAAGAAATATTCCTGGCGGCAGTAGTAAATATGGCAGCGTTATCGGTGTTTTGCCCTTGGACCGTCAATGCAGTGGCTTCCGAGTTCCGCTCATCGACTTTGAATTGCAGATAAGCCTTAGTGATCGTCGCGTTTTTGGGAATATTTATGCTGTTAAAACGCATCCCAACCGTTTGATTGTTTCCATCAAAAACCAGCTCAAGATCAGCGCTGGTAAGTGAAACTTTACCGGTCGCGCTTTCTTCTGCATCATCTGCACTTGCCGACACCCTTGCCTCAAACGTGTTTATTTGGTTTCCCTCGGGTACGAAACTTGGATCTGTAGTGAATGCCACTCGATCCCAAATCACCCCGTCTTCGCCGGCCCTGATGATCAGCGGCCAAATTCCCGCCGGCGTGGTAAAGCTTCCCGGTACTTGAAACCAGCCATAGGTATTGTCGGAGGAAAGGGTAACCTGTCTATCCGGGCTGTCCATAAACGAGACCAGCACCGAATCGCTGTTCAGGTCGAAGCCCTTACCCCGAATCCACACGTAAAACGTTACATTCTGTTCGGTGACCGAGAGCGTATGTTCCGAAAACGCATGGGTCCCGGAGCCATCAGGAACCTGAATTGCCGAACTCCCTGATGCGTCAATATCATTGAGCTTCTGGGCAGACCCGTAAAGATAGGCATAATCCTCCGCCTCGAAAAAAGTGGTTCCGGGAGTTTGGACAGCAACGGTATTCCCGTTGCCTGCATTCGCATAGCGAACGACCACAGAATCGCTGGCGGTCTTGTCGCCGTCATCGCCGGTCAGTCGTAATTGATATTTTCCCTGTAGCGGAAAGGTCGCCGTTGTCCCTAAACTGCTCGCGTCGCCAAATGTAACTATCCCTGGTCCATCCCCCTGGCTCCAGGTTGTCGTTACGGTTCCCGGAGGAGCGGGAAGGCCATCGTCACTCACTTGGCCGACCAAGGCTAAGAAATCCGTTGGATGCAATATAACC
>JBAQYH010000234.1:0-1545 GCA_049299935.1 Methylobacter sp.
ATGGAGCCTTGTTCCACGTGGAACATTTTGTAATTCTCTATCTGGCTTAAATCGCCAAAATCCTGTGTTTCCGTAGCCGTTATAAATACCTGGCATGCCATGTCCGATAAATAACGCAGTAGTTTAGCGCGATTGATTACATCGAGTTCTGCCGCGAAATCGTCAATCAATATACAACCTGTCTGGCTTTGCTCGTTGGCAAGCAATTGAACCTGGGCCAACTTCAAACTCATGACCAATAATTTTAATTGCCCACGCGATACAAAATCCTTTGCCAACCGGTTATTGACCAATAATTGAAAATCCCCACGATGCGGCCCGCTATGGGTAAAGCCATAGCGCAGATCTTTATCCCGGTCTTCAATTAAAACCCGGCTGAATTCTTTAGCCGTATCCCAACCGGAAACCAATTTAAGGTCGATTCCATCAAGGGCGAGAAATCTGCCGATAATCTCGACAAACACCGGCTTGAATTTTTCTAAATATTGCTGACGGTAGCTATCGACTATTGTACCGTAATAAACCAGTTCTTTATCCCAAACATTGATTTGTTCAAGCCGTCTTGTTTTTAACAAAGCATTACGCTGGGACAAGGCTTTTTTAAACCTGCGCCATGCCGGCAGGAAGTTTTCGTCATTATTGAACACGCCCCAGTCTAAAAACTCCCGCCTGATTTGCGAACCGGCATCGAGCAATTCATAGCTTTTGGGATGGATAAGCTGCAACGGCAACGCATAGGCTAAATCCGAGCGTTTTTGTTTCGATTGCTGGTTGATACGGATTTCTATGTTTTTGCCATCCAGCTGTATGCCCAAATGAACATGGCCGCCATTTGTCTGCACGGTTTGTGCAGAGACGACCAAATGATTTTGGGTGAAATTTATAACAGACTTGATGGATGAACAGCGAAAAGACTTGGCTCGTCCGAGAATAAAAATAGCTTCGATCAGCGCGCTTTTGCCACTGGCATTTTCTCCGACAATGAAATTGATTGCCGGAGAAGGAATGATGGATTCTTTTTGGATATTTCTAACCGCGTAAATATCCAGTTTCAACAAACTCATTACTGCAATATTACAGTCTCATGGGCATAACGATAAACTTATACCCGCAATCGCCAGGTTCATCTATGAAGCAACTGCTGGCGTTGCTCGCAATAGTCAAGACCGCAAGCTCGGAATCCAGGTTTGAAACAGCATCCAATAAGTACTGGGCATTAAAAGCAATGGTCAAAGGTTCGCCTGTGTATTCAATAACCAATTCTTCCTCGGCTTCGTCATGCTCCGGATTATGCGTACTCATTTTCAAACTGCCGGGGCTGATGTCAAAAGTCACACCTTTGAATTTTTCATTCGCCAAGATAGCGACACGGGTCAACGCTTCTTTTAGAAACTGTTTTTGAATGTGGATTTGATTAAAAAATTCCTGTTGGAAAACTTTGCCGAAATCGGGATATTTAGAATCCACCAGTTTTGCCGAGAAAACCAGGTTCTTGATAAAAACTCTAATATTGTTGCTGGAAAACTCAACTTTCAATTCAGCTTC
>JBAQYH010000235.1:0-3384 GCA_049299935.1 Methylobacter sp.
ATCGCCCCCTTCATCGGGCTGTTCGGCACAGTCTGGGGGATTTATCACGCGCTCGACAGCATCACCGTCGGAGGCCAAGCCACAGTAGACAAGGTGGCAGGCCCGGTCGGCGAAGCGCTGATCATGACCGCATTCGGTCTGGCAGTCGCTATCCCGGCCGTATTAGCCTATAACGCTTTGGTACGCGATAACCGCGTATTAATGGGAGAAATGGAAACTTTCGCCCACGATTTGCATACATACCTGACCACCGGCGTACCGTTGGCAGCCGTGCAAATTACCGCCATGATGCCGGGCCAAGTTGTCAGCCGCCCCCCTTCGGGCGATTCGTATGCAAATCATCTACAGGCGGATTTGTCATGATGGGCTCAGGCGGATTCGGCGGCGACAATCACCATACCCAGCCGATGGCGGAAATCAATACTACGCCGATGGTAGACGTCATGCTCGTATTGCTGGTTATTTTTATCATCACGGCGCCGCTGCTGACCCACGCGATCAAAATCGACCTGCCTCAAGCCGGCAACCAAGCCAATCCGGAAAAACCCGACACCGTTACCCTGTCGATTAATGCGGAAGGCAAACTGTTCTGGAACGATGCGCCATTTGAAGAGGCGGAGCTTGCCTCGCGACTGGCGACAGCGGCGCAGAAAAAGCCCCAACCCGAATTGCATTTACGTGCCGACAAGAAAACTAACTATCAGCAATTAGCCACAGTCATGTCCAGCGCGCAAAAAGCAGGAATAGAAAAACTCGGCTTTGTTACAGAGTCCAATATAAAGGAATAACGTAACAAAGATTTGAGATTAACACTGACAAAAAGAAAATCCGTTTAAATCCATCTGATCCTTGTTCCATATAAGACCCCTGACATTTACGAATAACAAAAACCGCAGCACGTAAGCCCCAAATATCCAGCCAGCCATCGCCTTTTGTGTGACCAGCCAGCCAACAACGAGCTATACACAACAAGCGAGATATTTATGAAAAATCACAAAAACCGGCCGCTCATGTTGGCTATTGCCGCATTATTGAACGCATCGCATACCGAGGGCGCGGAGACCGCCCAATCAGTGCTTCCTGAAGTTAAGGTGAAAGCCGCCGCTGAAAAAGAACCAGCCTACAAAGCGGATACCTCCAGCACCGGGCTTAAGATTGAAGCAGCCATCCGCGACATTCCGCAGTCCGTCAGCGTAGTGAAAGAGGAATTGGTCAAATCGCAGAATGCATTCAACCTGCGCGATGCGCTGAAGAATGTGAGCGGACTTACCATCGCCGCCGGCGAAGGCGGACGCACCGGCGACTCGATCACCTTGCGCGGATTTTCAGCGAATTCCGATACCTATCTAGACGGCGCGAAAGAAAACGGCCAGTACTCTCGCGACACTTTTTTCCTGGACCGCGTCGAAGTGCTCAAGGGGGCATCTTCAGTACTGTTCGGGCGCGGCTCGACCGGCGGCGTCATCAATCCGATTGCCAAAAAACCGGTCATGGGAAAGCCATTCGCCACCGCAGACTTCACTTACGGCAACTACGACTTCAAACGCACCACGCTGGATGCGGGAACCAAACTTAACGATAACGTGGCCGTGCGGCTCAACGCCCTCTATCAGGATGCCGATTCCTTCCGCGATTACAACTACACCAACCGCTGGGGTGTCGCGCCGTCGGTAAAATTCGACATTACCAAGGATACCGATCTGACCCTGCTTTTGCTGCACCAGGAAGAAGACAGCGTGTTCGACTATGGCGTGCCGATGATAGGCGGTAAGCCGGCCAGTGTACCCGTCAACCAATTCTACGGATTCAAGGATGATCTGCTGCAAACCTATGACACTTCAGTCGTGACCGCGATATTTAACCACCGCTTTAACTCCGATTTTTCGGTGCGCAATACGTTCCGATACGGCAATTACGACCGCAACTACCGTACTTTGCTGTTTGGCGCCGTATCCGGCACCGGAACGGCTGCGAAGATAGCGCGAACCCAGGCACTGCGCGAAAGCCCGCAACAGAATTATTACAACCAGACCGATTTCACCTTCAAGAAACCGCTATTCGGTTTTAACAATACCTTCCTTTTCGGGGCGGAAGCCGGCTGGGAAGATTATACGTTCCGCTCCAAAAACTCGACCGGCGTCACCTCGGTTTCCATTTACGATCCGATATTAACGCCAAGCGTAGGTCTAGGGCGCGCCAACGATTTTTCCGGCGTACTGGCAACCGACAGGAATACCAAAACCAATACCGTCGCCGGTTACGTGCTCGACCAGTTTGAGCTTACGCCCGAGTGGAAGCTGCTTGCCGGAGGGCGTTACGATGTCTTTCAGGCAAAACAGGATGATCGTCTTCTTAACAGCAATGATTTCGAGCGCACCGACCACCAATGGAACCCGCGTGCCGGGCTGGTTTGGCAACCGAAAAATTGGCAGGCGTACTATTTCAGTTACGGCACTTCGTTCAATCCTTCGGCTGAAACTTTTTCCCTCGCCGCTAATAACGCCAACCTAAAACCGGAGCAGAACCAGAATTTGGAAGTCGGCGCCAAACTGGATCTTTTCGACGGACGGCTCAGTGCGACCGGCGCGTTATTCCGCCTGGAAAAAACCAATGCGCGGACCACCGATCCTGCCGATTCGACCAAAAATATCCTGGCCGGCGAACAGCGTACCGACGGTTTTGAATTAGGGCTGGCCGGAGACCTGCTGCCTGACTGGAGTCTTTCAGCAACCTACGCCCATCTCGATGCCGAAGTGACCAAATCGAATAACACTGCAACAGGCTCTGTCAGCGGTAAATCCAAATCGCTCGAAGGCAAAACCGCCGTGAATGTGCCGGAGAACAGCGGCGTGGTTTGGACCAGCTACAACATCACCCCGGAATGGGAAGTCGGCGGCGGGGTATTCATGTCGAGCTCACGTTTCACCGACTCTGTTAATGAAGTGACTTTGCCCGGCTATGCGCGTCTCGATGCGACTGTGGCTTATCACCATAAGCACTTCGATATACAGGCCAATGCTTTCAACCTTCTGGACAAAGTTTATTACGAGTCGGGACAAACCAATACGGCCCTGCCGGGGACTCCGTTGTCGGGGCAGCTGACATTACGGATAAAATACTAAATCGCTAACTATGATTAACTGATGTTACACAGTTAGTCGAATTTATACTGATTTAACGTTAAGGTGTCGCTAGCGCGACGGTTATTTAAATCGGGTTCTCGCACCCGAAGGCGAGTTACTTTCTTTTGCTTCGCCAAAAGAAAGTAACCAAAGAAAAGGCGACCCGATTGCCGCTTGCTTCCTGCGCTCCTCGCTTTTATCGAGGGTCAGCAGAAGGGGCTCCTGCCCCTCTGCTGACGCGCGGCATCCCTGCCGCGCCCCT
>JBAQYH010000236.1:0-4338 GCA_049299935.1 Methylobacter sp.
GCCAGCCTTCCTGAGTCGGGATATAGGTAATGTCGCCGGCATAGAACTGATCGGGTTGGTCCACGGAAAATTGGCGACCCAGATGGTTGGGCGCAATCGGCTGATCGTGCTTGGAGTGGAAAACGGCTTTCAATATTTGCCACCAATCAACGTTGAATTTGCCAGTCAAAAAATTTGCATGTGTAATAATATCAACATGATAGTGGGTAGCTGATGGAGAAATTAAACGCTCTTTTGTTGTAAAATTGGCAAAATTTAGACGCCGTTTTCCATCCCGCAGACTATCCGCGTCAAGCCGACTCGACTTCCAGCAGCCGTTTGAGCCAATAGCGGCGCAAGTGCAGCACACCTAAGTCGCCGGTTTCCAGTCAAGAAATGCTAAGTTCAGGTTTTGTCATCATAGGTTCTCTGTAGTTTAACGTTGTAACCGCGCCAGCTTTTGCAGGCCTACCGTGGGCGGCGCGCCGAAGGTCTTGCGGAATTCATGGCTGAAATGGGCCGAGTCGGAAAACCCTGTAGCATGCGCCGCGGTAGTGAAGTTGTTGCCTTTGATGATTTCGCGTATCGCTTTCCGTACCCGGATCCAGCTTCGGTAACGGCGGAACGGAACGCCGATCTGTTGCGTGAACAAATGCTGGAACCGCGAGGCGGACAGCCCGGCCGTTGCGGCCAGGGTTGCAATCGGGGCAAGATCGTCGCCGTCCGCGCATAACGATTCCACTGCTACGGCGATGCGCGGATCGATCGGTTCGGCATTTGTCCGGCGTTTGCCGAATCCGAGCAGGTCGTCCAGTGCTTCGGCGGACCAATCGGGCTTGTAGCGGTCTTCGTAAAGATCGCGCATGAACGCAATCTCGCCGGCCATGCCGACCAGCGCGCCGTTTACCTGACGCGTATTGCGGATCAGCGGTTTCAACGCATCGGCTCCGGCGATATTCGGTTCGATATAAAACACCGACAGCGGATCGCCGCCGACATCGAGCTCATGCAGGACGCCGGCCGGAATAAGCGCCGTGCGGCAGGACTGCCAATCGCCGCCATGCAGCCGCAGGCGGAAACTGCCGTAAATGCCGGCGAGAAAAACCGGCGCGCCATGCTGATGGCTAGCGTTGTAGTACAGCGGCCCGGTAAAAAACGTGCGCCCGTCGCTGATGTCCCAGAGCGCGTCAAACGTTGCAGCACGTTCATACAAGCGAGGATTGCCAGCCATTGTTTATACTCCTTATCGTCTCGATCCACCCTGTCTTCGGGCAGGTGTTTTTCATGCAGTCTAGTCAAATCGCCGGTTATTGACAACTGACAGTGGCTTGAGTCATTCGCCGATATTGGCGTTCAACAAGAAGGAGCGAAGGCTCCGTTATAACGATGAGGATAACCATGACCAACCAGAAAATTTCGCTCCCAGCGATAACGATGACAAACCTGTTTCTTTTGGCGTTCGCCGGACTGTGCCTAGCCATTGCGCTTGCGATTGCCTGGGTGCTCGGCATCACGCTGTTTTTTCCCGATGGTGCCTTGGCCGGAGCCTTGGTCGAACGGGCCGACATTATCAGGGCTCATGTCGACTATCTGATGATGGCCCAATTTTTATTCATCTTTTTCCTGTTGTTTCGGCAGTACGCGATCGATCCGCCTATCTGGGTCGTTGCCGCTTGTTGTTTCGGCGCATTTTTCAATCCACTGGCATTCCTGGTCAGGGGGTTGACGCCGAAGCCCGCTGTTGTGATTCCTGTCGAAGCGCATTTTCCGTTTCAGGCGGGATTGAGTTTCACGTTGACGACGGTCGGTTTTCTCGCTGCCGTTGTACTGGTTATCAGGGCGGTTTGGAAATTGAGATCGGCGAAGGATTGAGGGTGCATTGATTATTTAGCCAACAACACGCCGTTAGCCGATCCGGCCGTATCGAGATAATAGCGGCCGTCGCCATGGCTGATGACCCGATGATAGGGCAGGGCGTCCGCTTGTGTCGTTGATCGACAGGCGCGTGGTCAGGTCGAAATGGCCGCGGCGCAGTTTTACATTCATATCCAGCAGCATGGTTACCTCCGTTAATTAAGGGATATTCCCGCTTAAGGCGAAAAATAAGTTTGTTTCGTTCCCAGGCGTTGCGCCGCTAGTCATGGATCATGCTGCTCCGTTCGAAACATCCCGCCTGTTTAGAAGGTCTGCCTATCGGCCTGTTTCTCGCCTAACGTATGGGCATAGCGCGTGGGAACGTTAATCAACCGGCAACAGCCAGAATCACCGCACCAGCTTTAAATACCGCCGTGGCCGGTTTGCCTTTGCTCAGGCCCAAGGCTTCGACGCTATCATTGGTCACCGTGGCGGCAACCTGTTCGCCGCCTTTTAACTCGATATCGACTTCAGCATTGACTGCGCCGGGTTTAACCTGGGTTACCGTGCCTGGCAGTTGGTTGCGTGCTGAAAGGCGGTAGCCGCCGAAATCGGTGACGATGATGATTTGCGGGGCCTTGACCAGCGCCACCACTTCTAGGCCGGCCTTGATGCCCAAGGTTTCGACGGATTCCTTGGTAATGGAGGCGACGATGATTTCTCCGCCTTTCAAGCCGATATGGACTTCGGCATTGACCGCGCCGATAAGCACTTCGCTGACGATACCGGTAAACTGATTACGTGCACTTGCTTTCATGATGAATCTCCTCGGTGTTGATTAATTTAATATCGATGTACCCTTGATCTGCGCATAAACCGCCATGCCGATCTGCAAATCCAGCAGCAGTGCCGATTTGCGGGTGATGTGCGCCAGCAGCGCCTGATCGCCGATCTGCAACCGCACCACGCTCTGGCCGTCTCGACCGTCGGCGATGCCGGTGACGGTCGCGGGCAGCACATTCAGGATGCTGGTCGCAGTCGGCGTTTCAAGCGCGATGCTGACGTCACGGGCGTAAATCTGTACCCGTAATAGCGTACCGACCGGGGTATCGACCGCCGGCAGGCTCAGCGAGCCTCCGGCAAAATCGACGCGGGTCAGATGGTAGTCGGCTTCATGTTCGGCGACGGTCGCCTGCCAAACCGTGGCGGCCTCGCGGTCTTGCGCCAGCGGCACGTCGAGACGGCTTTGCGTTTCCGACAGTGGCCCCGAAGCCAGCGCCCGGCCGTCTTCCATAATCACCAGCGTATCGGCTAGTTGCGCGACTTCCTGCTGGGAGTGGGTGACGTACAGCACCGGAATATCCAACTGCTGATGCAGGCGGCTTAAAAACGGCAGGATTTCCTGTTTGCGCTTGTAGTCCAGCGACGCCAGCGGTTCGTCCATCAGCAGGACTTCGGGATTAAGCGCCAGTGCCCGAGCGATGGCGACCCGCTGCCGTTCGCCGCCGGACAAGTGGCCGGGCATGCGCTCCATCAAGTGGCCGATGCCGAGCAATTCAATAGTTTGCTTCAGCTTGACCGCGCCCGAGTTTTGTTTGATCCGTTTCAAGCCGTAGTTCAGGTTGTCCCGTACCGTCAAATGCGGAAACAGGTTAGCTTCCTGGAACACATAGCCGAGCGATCGTTGATGGGTGGGTAAAAATATATTGCGTTCGCTGTCCTGCCAGACATGGCCGTTGATTTCAAGCTTACCTTGCGGCGCGCGTTGCAATCCGGCGATACAGCGCAGCAGCGTGGTTTTGCCGGAGCCGGAATGGCCGAACAACACGGTAATGCCGGTGCCGGGCAGTTTTAAATCGACGTCCAGTTTAAAGTCGCCGTAGTCGAGTTGGAAGCGGGCTTGGATGGTAGTCATGTACGCACTTAGTTATATTTGTGTATTAGGTTTATCAACGTAGCTCGTCATCCCGGCAGGGATTGCCGGGATCCAGAACACAAGGATGTGAAAAGTAACTCAAGAAATCGTTCCATACGCTAAAAAACAGTAGTGAAATTAGAGATTGCCATCCATGGCAGCTGGATCCCGGCATTCCCTGCCGGGATGACGGTGTAGTATAAATTTGTATAGGAACCTGATATCTAAAGCTATTTAAGCGGATGCGCGACGGGCTGCGTTTTCAGCGCGGTGTACAGCACCAGCAGCACGCTGAACGAGAACAACAGCAAGCCGCCGGCCAGCCAGTGCGCTTCGCTGTATTCCAGCGCTTCGACATGATTGTAGATTTGCACCGACACCACGCGGGTTTTGTCCGGAATATTGCCGCCGACCATCAGCACCACGCCGAATTCGCCGACCGTATGCGCAAAACCTAAAATAGCCGCGGTCAAAAAACCGGGTTTTGCCAGCGGCATAACCACGCTAAAAAAAGTATCCAACGGGCTGGCGCGCAAAGTCGCGGCAGCTTCCAAAGGTTGTTCGCCGATGGAGGTGAATGAGGCTTGCAA
>JBAQYH010000237.1:0-1747 GCA_049299935.1 Methylobacter sp.
CTGTAAATCCTGTTGTGATGCGAAATCCGCAGATGCTGTATGCCCTTGATCAATATCAAAGCCCATGTCACCACCGAAAAGCCGATTAAAATCCATAAAGTGCCGTCGACAATCAGGGCCGAGGTAATTTCAGTACCGGCAGGAGCGATGTCTGTAGCGGCCGATGCCGCCCCGTTAGCCGCACCGGCAATGTCAGCGCCTGAAATAGGTGTTTGATTGGCTGCCTGGGAAATCCCCGTTGCAGCGGATGTTGTTTCTGTCATAAATAAAACCTCAACTTTGTAAATTAAAAGAGATGGGAACCGTTACCCAACCATCGATCGGCGTTTTTCCGCGCATAGCCGGAACAAATGACCATTGTTTTACCGTTCTGACCGCTTCATTATCTAACACCTCTTTTCCGCTGGATTTAAGTACGGAAACGTTGTCAGGCTTGCCGTTCGCAAGAACATGCACTTTCATCAGCACTTTTCCTTCCCAGGCTCGCTCCATAGCCACATCTGGATAAACCGGCTCCGGGTTATCCAGGTAAGCCGCACCCGTACCTGGCTCCGTCACTTTTTCCTCTACCGGCGGCGCAGGCGGGGCCGGCGGTGCCGAAACAACCGGTGCATCGGCCTGCACGGCAGTTGGCGTTGGAACAGGCGGCGGCTCGACCTTGGGCGCCGGTTTCGGCTGTACCTTAGGTTTAGGCGGCTTATTAAGCGCAACCACTTTCGGAGGCGGCGGTGGCGGCTGGACAACCGGCTTCGGCTGAGGCCGGACAAATGAAATCTGCACCTTGGACGGCGGCTTGACCGGCTCGACCCGTTGTTCTTTTTCAACCGATGAGTGCTTGAAGTACTCGACAACAGTGGTATGTACCAGTATCGACAGAACAACCAATACCAAATAGTCGATAGCCTTGCTATCGCGATGGTCGGCGCCGCGTCTAAAATCCGCCAACGCCACCGCAGCCGACGAAACGGACAGGCTTTCCATCAGGCGGCCGATGTCCTGATTGATTGGAACGACATCGGCCCTTTTCCTATCCGGCGCGGGCGCTACCGGCTCGAATTTATCAAACGCCGCCAAAGGTCTATTCATGAGAAATCTCCCGTTCATTAAAAAATCACCGGTCTTTGCCTATTCACTGACGAATCGGTAGAGATGTTCCACCGCCGGTCTTAACTGTTTCTACAGATAGAGCATGTTCCATGCCACATCCGTAGAAAACACCGAAGAAGCCCACGCGGTTTATCGATAAGATACTGTATTTAAAGCATTTATATTAATCATAAAAATGATTGGCTCATTAAAAAACAGGGGTATTTTCAGCGAGCAGCCGATTGGCCGCTGCTTGTTGAGCATCAGTTTCAGGAAACTTTTGTTTACAGGGTGTTTGCTGATCAACACCACGCGCCTGGTTTCGGCAGCTTGAGCCAGGGGTAAATCCCCATGTGCGCCAACTTAGTAATTGATGTGGCGCAGTTAGTCGAGTTTCGACCGCTTTATCATTAAGGAGTCGCTAGCGCGACGGTTATTTGAATCGGGTTCTCGCCCCCGAAGGCGAGTTACTTTCTTTTGCTTCGCCTCGGCAACTGCTCCTGCGTTGCTCTACCTCCTGCATCCATGCAGTCGAAAAGAAAGTAACCAAAGAAAAGGCGACCCGATTGCCGCTTGCTTCCTGCGCTCCTCGCTTTTATCGAGGGTCAGCAGAAGGGGCTCCTGCCCCTCTGCTGACGCGCGGCATCCCTGCCGCGCCCCT
>JBAQYH010000238.1:0-3231 GCA_049299935.1 Methylobacter sp.
GTGTATAGGACTATACAACCCGCAGCACTGAAACTTCACTTTACCAAGACCGCTATCGAAGGTGAACTCATTTGCGCGCCCGCCAGTGTCGCCTGCATTGAGTCTGGAGCCGTTAAGGACTCCTTCATCATCGGAAATAGCAATTCGTCGTCAATACAACCTTAAGGCATTTTGTTATATTAATCGTCCCAAAAGTTCTCATATTAATTGGGAACCCGGACTTCCCAATTGGTCTAACCTGTAGAGACGCGATTTATCGCGTCTGAATTCGTAGCATTCTTAGGATTATACGGAGCACCCTCAAAAGACGCGGTAAACCGCGTCTCTACCGCCCACAAAAGTTTCGCCAAACTTCCAGTGCAAAAACTTTTGGGACAATTAATACATGATTTCCACAGATCGTATTCCCAAAGCCGCGGTGACGCGGATGGTATCACTCGCGGTTCGGCCAGTTGGGCCTCCGGGTCGTAGCGCAGAAATCGCTGCCATAAACAGTAGGTTGTCGGCGTGGCGAATAAAGAAGAGTTCTGATGGTGCAATTTAACGAATGTGCACAAAAAAGATGCCCTTATGTAAAAATTCAAACAATCTTAATTTAATGTTAAAAACTATAACATATTGTAATTATTGAAAAATATTTAATGCGGTCTGGCAAAAAACCATTGGCACGACATTTGCTGAAGATATTATAGGGAATGCCTAAAAATTGAATTGCGGCAGCATGAAATTTTACAGCTTACGGATATAAGTCGGCCAGAAATGGGTATTTTTAGACACTCCCTATGTTGTCATGAAACCTTAAACAATCTTTCATTTCTTTGTCATTAATAAGTTTTAATCTGTATCGAAAATTAACACCGTTTCAACGGAAAATTTACGCTTTTTACATGGTTTTTTAGGAGAATAAAAATGAATTTACTCTATTTTATCCAGAAAGAACTCTACGCAGCATGGTTTGAAGCTACCAATCCACTATTTTCGGCCAGCTCTGCGAATGACTTTTTTTATACGGAACAGTTTAATTACTATCAATCACTCAAGGGCAAGGTCATTGATACAAATAGCGGTGAGTCGCTATTTTCAGCAACAACTGACAGCGCCTATTCCAACTAATGCACTGCGCCGGAGTCTATCTGAAGCATCCACTTCGGCTGGTTTCCCGGCAAGAAATTGGACGCCCGTTTAAATTCATAAAAATCCGGATCCCGCATTAAAGCAGGATCCGGTTCCAATCAAGCATCACCACTAACCGGCAAAATGCGGTGCCTGGTGTATTTTCTACAAGGGTTACGCAATCTCATCCGTCTTTTGCGTCTTCACCCACAGTGCGAAGGTCATGATGGCCCAGCCGCGAGCTGCAATTTCGACATTTAAACACAGGGAAAGAAACCAGCCCTCGGCGGTAGGCCATTCCATCCAGATTAAGATCCCCATAATAATCGATACCAAACCGCCGAATGAGGTGGATAGGGTGTGGGGCAGCCGTAGCGCGTAAACCAGGGTGATTCGCACGATACCGCGTACGATTAAAAAGGCGGCGATCATCATGCTGAACCGGACGGGATCTTCAGTCACGCTGAGGATAATCAGGCCGCCGATAACCGCATCCAACACCCCGACTTGCAGATTCTGGAGAAAATCACGCGTCTCCTTGGCAAGGGCGGCATCGAGACACTCCAGCAAGCCGAGCGATAAAATAACCATGCCGCTAACCGGAAGCCAGGAAAGATGTCGTGCGGTCAGGACAACCGCATTAGGATTGAGTGCGCTGGCCATTGCCAGAGTGGCACCCACTAATATAATAAGCGCACCTTGTACCAGCAAACGCCGCCAATCCATTTCGAAACGTTCGTAAGAAAAAAATTTTTCAAGTAAATTCATATCTTCATTTCCTTATCAATCGGTTTTAATTATTTTCTGTATTTTTCTATGACGTGTCATTATTCTTTTCAAATGCGCTAATATTTAAAGAATACTTCATTCTGCACAAATCCAAATTGAAACCGAAAAAATAAATTATGCGTATTCTCTGTGTTTTTCTTCTTTTGGTTATATCAATTGTTGAGATTGGCCCCATTCCTATCAGCCCGGTAGTGTTAATTTACATCGTGCTGTTTCGTCCGGCATGGTTTTATGAGTTGGTACTTAAAATATACGACAAGGACTAAAGCCGGCTCTTGAACCCAGTGTCGTCAATGCAGGGGCTTGTTATGGTTCCCGATCATTCTTTAGGGAGTAACAGATTGTGCAACTTCAAAATATTGGACTTACCAAAAAATTAGTTTTGGCTTTCATTTTTGTCGGGCTCGTATTGCTTATCGGACATGAATTAGAGCTTCATCTTCCCGACCTGGAAGTCTGGGTTCAGGACATGGGCGCTTTGGCGCCGCTGGGCTTTATTACGGTATTTGTTATTCTGACGCCTTTTTTTGTGTCCGTCGATGCGCTCTGTTTTGCAGCCGGCTTATTATTCCCAATCGGGGCAGGGGAGTTTTATATTATCCTCGCAACCTATTTGGCTTCTGCGCTTATTTTTTTTCTGGGGCGTTATTTATTGCGGCGCCGGGTTCTTATGTTGCTTGCCGAACATAAACGGTTTTCTGAACTTAACCTGATAATTAATGATAATGCATTTAAGCTGATGTTTTTATTGCGGCTGACACCGCTGCCATTTGCGATGCTGAGTTATGCTTTATCGGTTACTCAGGTCCGGTTCTGGCCTTATTTGGCCGCTACCAGCGGCATTTTAATCTACAACGCCAGCCTGGTTTATTTTGGTTATACCACTAAACATATGGCCGGGCTAATCACCGGCGTCTCAACGCAAAGCAGTGTTTCATATCCGTTGCTGGCGGCCGGTTTGGTTATTTCCGTGGCTGTATTGATCTATGCGGCAACGATAGCGGGTAAAACCGTAAGGCAACTCGGCTATAAAGATTGAATAATCAAGGCGCAATCATGCCGTTTTGCAGATAACGTTCTTCATAATTGAAAACAATATCGGCATCAGGCAGTACCAGTCCTTCATCCTTGCCTTTGTAATCAAGGCGGCACAGCATGTCCTTGATGACGTTGATACGGGCTGTCTTTTTGTCGTCAGCCCTGACGACAATCCATGGTGCGATCAAATGATGGGTTCTGGCAAGCATGATGTTACGCGCCAGACTGTATTCATCCCAATGCTTGTGCGCCGCTTTATCAATGGGACTGCTTTTCCATTGCTTGAGCGGG
>JBAQYH010000239.1:0-1891 GCA_049299935.1 Methylobacter sp.
CGCTCCTACTCAGTACCATTACGTCATAACACTGAATAGTTACGTTTTTTCTTCGTGTCTTCGTGGTGAGAAACAATGCGTAACAGTAACCTTAAACGGTTTCTGCACCAATCTTGTTCAGCGCTTCGGTCAACTCCGGCCTGGACATCGTCTCAACCGGCAACGCCAATAGTTGCCGTATGCGTTTTTCCAGGGCCGCGTAGGTCGCCTCGAAAGCCGCTTCAATAACTTCCGGGCTACCGGCGACATGAGCCGGGTCGGGCAAGCCCCAATGCGCCCGGACCGCACTGAGAAGATAAACGGGACACGCTTCACCGGCAGCATTGTCGCAAACGGTAATCGCAATATCGATGCCTTGGTCGTCGAATTCATCCCAGGATTGGCTGGAAAACCCCTCGGTTGGGATACCGTGCCGGGCTAATGTCGCCAGCGCATTGGCATTGACCTTTCCGGTCGGATGGCTGCCGGCCGAAAAAGCCTGAAACCGGCCGCCGCCCAGATGATTAATCAACGCCTCGCCCAAGACGCTTCGGCAAGAATTTCCGGTACACAAGATCAAAACTTTTAGCATGCTTTACTCCCAACATTTATATATTCGAATAAACGAATATTATAGGGCAAAAAAATTCACCCGCAATATTTCGTCATCTCGGGACGGCCGCCCAGTGCCTGCAACCGGCCGCTATCTTTTTGCTGTTTGGCGTTTGCAGCAAACTGTTTGACGGTGACATCCAAAATCTCGAATACCCAGGCCGGTAATTCGGGGTTGATTTGGTAATACACCCACTGCCCCTCGCGGCTGTCCAGCAATAGGTTACTCTGCCGCAATTGCGCGAGGTGGCGGGAGATTTTGGGCTGCAATAAATCCAGCGCATGGGTCAACTCGCAAACGCAGAGCCTGCCTTCTTTATGCAGCAGCACCACGCAGCGCAAGCGGGTCTCATCGGCCAGGCATTTAAATAGAGCGGTGGGAGTAATCATGTTTACACGTATTAGTAAGTCAGGAGAAACAAGGTGCGATTCCCGAAAAAGAACATCCCTTCAAAAACCGGGTCCGTAGGAAACAACGGTCCACGAAAAGCACGAAAAAATCGTGTTGGAGATTTTTCGTGCTTTTCGTGGACGATGTTTTTGGTAGATTCATTATTGGAAATCACCTAGCCCAGCTTAAACCCGACAAAAAAGCCACCCACCCCGCTGGCGCCCTTGCTGGTAATGCCGGTCAGGCGTTCGACCAGAAACCCGCCGGAGCTTTTTGCAACTTCCGTCGCGGCACTGGCGGCATGTTGCAGCTTTTCGTCGGTTATATCGACGATGTCGTAATATTCCGCGACAAACAGCAGCGTGATTGCAGCCCCTCCCAGAAATAGCGCCGTGCGCAACATTTTCTTGGCGAAATAACCGACCGCCATTCCGATAACAAACGGCGCGCCCACATTGCCAAGTAAAAAGGCTGAGGAAAAAATGTCGCTGGAAGATGCAGCGTCAACTGGCTGGGTGTTCATGGTTTTGGATTTCCACTATTGATTATTGAGATAACGTAGGATGGACTGCCCGGCAACATTTTGCTCGAAAACAACCGCACGATTTTTATTATTTATATTTTTTTATTTTATCACTAAACTCAATCGCGTCAGAAGACAACGCGCTGCCGGCAATGATTGCAGAAGCTCTTGAGCGGCTAAACTTCAACACTCGGGTTTTACTAACTGATGTTACGCAGTCAGTCGAATTTATACTGGTTTAACGTTAAGGTGTCGCTAGCGCGACGGTTATTTGAATCGGGTTCTCGCACCCGAAAGCGAGTTACTTTCTTTTGCTTCGCCAAAAGAAAGTAACCAAAGAAAAGGCGACCCGGTTGCCGCTTGCGTCCTGCGTTCCTCGCTTTCAC
>JBAQYH010000240.1:0-5030 GCA_049299935.1 Methylobacter sp.
GACTATAGAACACCTGCTGACGTGTACTTGGGTGAGCGTTTAGTAACGACACAAGCAACAACTTTTTATCAACCAGCCTCTATCTTAATTTGATAAGTTTTTGGTCTTGACAATGGGGAGTAGCATATACATTACCATCCAATGCATCTTTCAAAAGCGTATCTTGTGCATTTCCCAAAATATCTCCACGCGGTCTCCCTCTTTCTTTCGCAATAAGTATTGCTATACGCTCATCTTTCTTAAGCTCGGTTAACTTGCTGGTCGCACCACTGAATCCATGACCAGCCGCTTTGCTATACCATCTCGCCGCCTCCGCCTTGTCTTGAAAAACTCCTTCGCCTTTTTCATAAACCAAACCAAGCATGAATTGGGCTGCTGCATAGCCCTGCTCAGCAGATTTCCGATACCATTGAACCGCTGCCGCTTTGTCTTGCTGCACGCCCTTGCTATATGGCGAGTAAGCATAACCCAGGTTGAATTGAGCTGAGGCATCGCCTTGTTCGGCACGATGCTTTAAATTTTCGATATATTGTTCAGTGGTTAGCTTGTCATTCCATAACGAGCAGCCGGAAAACAACAGACAAAGACTGATCAAAACAAAAAGACAAGTACGCATCGTCGGAATTTCCTGATATTGTATAAATCTAAAAATCTGGTTAACGGCAAAATTTTTACCGCAAACATTTCTACATACAGAGCTACGAAACTGACGAAGTCTGCCCATCCAATTGATGGGCTTCGTATCCTGTCTACCGCCCTAACTCCTACTACGCAGGTTGGAGCACGAAACCTGGAGCTGCGACCCCCGGCCATAATTCATAGAGTAGCTCAGGTTTTTCCGTTCCACCGTTGCGAGGGCTTGGCGGTAAACCAATGGCACGGGCTGCTGCAATGCTCAACTCACCGATTTTATTGCGCGGGCCTTTATCGGCAACGACACAATCAACCGATTTGTTTCCTAAAGTCACACGGGCTTTACAGCCGCGAACCACACCGGCGGTGGCTTGAATAATGAGCGGGGGAACAACGATATAAGGCACCGTTTCGGCATCGACATAAGCCGCCGGATCGTTGGCAAGCTTACCGGGGTGACGGTACCAAGTGAGCGAAGCAATAATGCCGCCATCGAAAACTTTGGGCTCGTTGTCCGGCCCAAGAATGACTATGTCCCGCGCCCAAGCGTGTGCGCAAACAACTTTACCATTGCGCATTGCCATGCCGCCATTGGCGAGATACTCCGTACCTTTATCGTCGATCATGTAAGCTGCCGGCCCGCCGTTTTGGCCGTTCGCCCCATCAGCATCAATATCGCCATCTGCCGTGTAAAAAACCCGCCCTTGATCGTCTTGCATGATCGTGCAGGAATAGCCTTCGTTAGTAATCGTGCCGAGTGTTTTCATATGAAAGTTTCCCTGATGTTTCGATTGGTTCTAGCCGTTTTGTTTGTTGGCTTACGAGATTTATTTTCTTTTTTCGATACCTTAGCTGGACTTGGCGTCTTTCTTTTTCAGCCCACTAATTTCTTTGTCAATATCCGACCCAAGCTTAGCTATTTTTTCATCAACCACTTTTATCTGGGCAATTATGGAATTTTTTTCTATGTCGCTTTTTACACCCACGAGATTTGGCACCAATAGCTTCTTTTGTCCATCCAAATCCGCTGCCAAAATAGAAAAATCACCCGTTTCTAGCCGTGCCTTTAAAACGTCTGTATCCAAAAAACCATCCAGCTTGGCTAGTGCGTCGGCTACTACGGTTGATGCAGTAGGTGCTGCAAAAATTGCGGCTATTTCGCTAGATTTATTTGCTTCACTCGACTTAGGCGTTGTGTACGCTGTCGATGCCAGCAAGTCATTTAATCTTTTCAGTTTTTGCTCGACAATTTCTTTCTTAATTTTCGCCCTTGCCAGTTTATGATCGATGTCATCAGGAGCTGGAATCGCGCCTTTAAGCGCAGCTATTTCAGTATCTACATCCGCTAATTGCTTATCTAACTCGGCTTTTTCTGCAACCAACCTTTCGATAGCCGCGCTGTTTTTGTCGGCTTTATCGCCCGCTTTGTTGAGCAATGACATAAGACCATCATAAAACGAGCACTTTTCGTGATAATCCAAAGCATCTCGGCGAACCTGTCCGATACCGATGTTGTTGGTTATTCCCGGAGCCTCGGTTAAATAACTGACACCTTTGAGGTATTTCTCCCGGTTGGAATTAATCTCCAATAAAATAGCTTCGGTCACATAGTTTTTATAGACCTCGTCGTTGACGATGGACTGACTGCCGGTGAGAAAACCGGCGGTGCCTGACAAGGCTTGCGCCGCGCCAGGGCCGGTCATGGCGCCTGCAACCCCCACTCCGGTTGCCAATACGCCAAGGGTTGTATTCACGGCGGTTCGGTTGCCGTAAATATGCGATTTATGAATGCCGCAGATTTCGTCCGATTTACTGATGAGGTAATTTAAACAGCTTGCTGCGTTAAAAGCTCCGTCTTGCTCACATGCTTTAAAATAAAGCCTGTCTTGCTCATCGCCAGGATTGTCGTTAATAGACCGGGTCTGATGGTCGCAAGTGTCTTGTACGACAACGCTACTAATGTTACGTGTAGATGCCTCCTTCCCCCCCAAACCCAACAAGGTAGTGAGCCAATGCTTCCCGTTTGGAGCCTTATAGCTCTTACATTCGGCAGTGCGAAAAAGCGGATCGACGCTTGCGTGTGAGGCGGCGGGATTGAACAGGTGTTTATCGACAAATGCGCATCCGTCAAGCAATGAAACGGCAATTACGATGGAAGCAACGCGGAGGGATGGTTTAAGCATAACGGGATTCTCTCTGTAAATTATTATTTTTATTGTTAATGCGCATAGTTCAAAGCCATCCGCCGTCCTGTCGGAAATAAGGCATCTAGCACTTAGTACAATGCCGTTAAGCCGTTCATGGTTCGACAAGGCTCTCCTGAGCGTAGTCGAAGGGCTCACCACGAACGGCTTAACTTAACGGCATTGGCACTTAGCAGCCGACTATATTCGTTAATTCATTTATGTCAAGGAATTCATCACCCTACCCCTATAAAGAGGTGTTTATGACTAGCCGCATCAAGACCCCTTTAATATGATGGTAGCTGCGTTTTTTATCGCTGAACGAAACGCTGGTTTTGCTTCTGACCACCCTTATTCCGACAGTGGTCGTGGATATAGGATCAATTCGATCACCAGTTAATTCCCCAATAAAACCATTGGCCTTTAACCCAACAGCACAATAGATTGACTTAACAGGGCCTAGTCATAGAAAATAGCTCGTTTGATTTCCACACTTAATCCTAATAACGCATGGATAACCGCGTCTCCCCGCAAAACAATCTGGTTTCAGTTCAAAACTTGTCGTTTTCCCGCGGCAACAAGAAAATATTTGACGATATTTCCCTGGAATTTGAGCGCGGTAAAGTTACTGCGATTATGGGCCCCAGCGGCACCGGCAAAACGACGCTGTTAAAACTGATCGGCGGACAATTGTTTCCTGAGCAAGGCTCCATTACCGTCGATGGCAATAACGTCCACCGCTTGCGCCGTTCCGAGCTGTACAATCTGCGCAAACGCATGGGCATGCTGTTCCAAAGCGGCGCGTTATTAACGGATATGAGCGTGTTCGATAATGTCGCTTTTCCGTTACGCGAACATACTCATCTGCCTGAATCGATGATCCGCACGCTGGTGCTGATGAAATTGCAGGCGGTCGGCTTGAGAGGCGCGCGCGACCTGATGCCTAATGAACTTTCCGGCGGCATGGCCAGGCGAATTGCGCTGGCCAGGGCCATTGCGCTGGACCCGATGATGATCATGTACGATGAGCCTTTTACCGGCCAGGATCCCATCTCCAAAGGGGCGTTGGTTCATCTTATCAAGTCGTTGAATACGATTTTGGGGCTAACCAGCATCATTGTTTCTCATGATGTCCAGGAAACCGCGGCGATAGCCGATTACATTTATGTCATTTCAGAAGGCAAGGTTGTCGGAGAAGGTACGCCTAAAGAAATCGAACAATCCGAATCCGATTGGGTGCAACAGTTTATGACCGGCGCTGCTGACGGCCCGGCGCATTTTCATTATCCGGCAAAAGATTATGTCGACGACTTATTGTCGACCGGCAGACGTTATTGAGGGGCAAGATTTTTGCCTTGCACCTTTTACCTTGAACCTTAATTTATGATTGAACTCCTACAAAACTTAGGCCAAAACACCCGCACCGGTTTTACCAAACTGGGCCGGGGCACGTTTTTCCTGTTACAGACTATTTCCGGCATACTCAGCGTGTTACCCCGCCCCCGGCTGCTGCTAAACCAGATGTATTCGATCGGCGTGCTGTCTTTCCTGATTATCACCATTTCGGGACTGTTTGTCGGCATGGTTCTGGGTCTGCAAGGCTATTATGTACTCTCCGATTTCGGCGCTGAAGAAACGCTGGGAGTCATGGTTGCCGCCTCTTTAGTCAGGGAACTCGGCCCCGTCGTTTCGGCGCTGTTGTTTGCAGGCCGGGCCGGATCGGCGCTGACGGCTGAAATCGGCCTGATGAAAGCGACAGAACAGCTGTCGGGCATGGAAATGATGGCCGTCGACCCGATCAAACGCATCATTTCGCCCCGTTTTTTGGCCGGATTTTTGTCCATGCCCTTACTTGCCGCTCTGTTCAGCGCGATAGGCGTTATCGGCGGCCAAATGATCGGCTCCGGCTTATTAGGCGTTGATGAAGGCGCTTACTGGTCGCAAATGCAGGCTAACATGGATTTTCGGGATGACATTCTCAATGGCGTCATCAAAAGCATCGTGTTTGGTTTTGTCGCTTCCTGGATAGCGTTGTTTGAAGGCTATGATGCGATCCCGACTTCGGAAGGGGTCAGCCGGGCCACCACGCGTACCGTCGTCAACTCAGCTTTTAGTATTTTAGGTCTGGATTTTATCCTGACCGTATTCATGTTTGGAGATAATTAACATGCAACACACCAGTACCCAGGACACGCTTGTCGGACTCTTTGTCGC
>JBAQYH010000241.1:0-8920 GCA_049299935.1 Methylobacter sp.
ATGTTCATGCGGCACAGCGCGGTGGTGGCGACGTCTTTTTCCTGGCCGTAGATACTTAGGCCATTGCGGGCTTCATCGGCGGCTTTTAATAATAGCGAACCGGAGCCGCAGGTGGGATCGTAAACGGTTTGATCTTGAGTGGTGTCTTTAGTGATGCCCACCACTTTGGCCAAGATGCGCGAAACTTCCGCCGGGGTATAAAACTGGCCTTTGCTTTTGCCGGATTCGGTGGCGAAGTTGCGCATCAGGTATTCATAGGCATCACCAATAAGGTCGTCGCCCTGGGCGCTGTTGCCGCCGAAATCCAGCCCTTCGAATATGCCGATCAGCTTGGAGAGCCTATCGACCATTTCCTTGCCTTTGCCAAGACGGTCTTCATCGTTAAAGTCGTTATCTTTGTTGGCGAGCCAAGGCTGCTCGTTTTCTTTGGCGATGCGGTCCAGCACGATGTTGAGCTTTTCGCCGACTTCTTTATCGCCCTTGAGTTTGATTATATCCGGGAAGGTACAGCCTTCCGGCACCACGACCTTGGCTTTGGGGTCGTTGAGGTATTTATCGGAAACGTACTTCAGGAACAGGAAGGTGAGCACATAATCTTTGTATTGGGAGGCATCCATACCGCCGCGCAGTTCGTCGCAGCTTTGCCATAGGGATGAGTAGAGTTCGGTTTTTTTGATGGCCATTGAGAAATTATTTTATTGTTTTGATCTGCCCGCTTACAAAATGAATTATACAGATAGCAAGCAGCTATTTATGTTCAATTGCGGCAGGTGCAGTTATAGGTATTTTGTATCGGTCTTGCTTTCGGCATTTTACAGCAAGACAAGGCTGGGATGATTTATACCCAACACTTTCCATCTCTTCAATAAATCGCGCCCTTAATCGCTGATTTTTCCAAAGCGTTACCCTATTTTAGTAAAATTATTTGATTTCAATCGAAAAACAAGCGCCTAATTAAGTCCCAGCACTTAAACGATTTGTTGATCTTGCCTATGAAAGCACCAGTAAAACTATCCGCCATTATTGTCAGCTTGTTGACAGGGATTTCACCGCTGCACGCGCAGAACTTATCCGAAACCTATGAACTCGCCCTGCAAAATGCACCGACGTTGAAGCAGGCTCAGGCCAAACAAGCTGCCATTGGCGAATCGAAAGATCAAAGCATTGCGCGGTTTCTGCCTAATATCTCAGCCACCGGAACCAGCAGCAAAGAGCATCTGCATAATAAAAAAACCGGCAGCTTCCGAGGCCCTGACCCCAATCAGGAATTCTGGGACAATACCTTTAATGTCAACTTAATCCAGCCCCTGTTCCACTGGGATCACTGGATACAATTAAGCCAGTCCGACAATCAAATCGCCCAAGCTGAAGCGGCGTACCAGTCCGAATTACAAAACCTGATGGTTAAAACAACCGAAGCTTATTTCAATGTATTGTATGCTCAGGACAATCTGCAATTTGCCTCGGCAGAAAAACAGGCTATTGCCCGGCAACTGGAACAGGCTCAGCAACGATTTGAAGTGGGTATTCTTGCAATAACCGATGTTCACGAAGCACAGGCAGGTTTCGACCAAGCTATCGCTAATGAAATAGACGCCGTCAATAACCTGGATAACCAAAAAGAGGCGTTAAGGGAAATCATCGGCGAAAACGACGCTTCGCTGAATGGACTCGGCGAACAACTCCCCTTACTCAAGCCCGAACCTGCGGATATTTCGGCGTGGAGCGATACTGCCGAGCTCAACAACTTCAGCATCATTTCGGCATTTAATCAGGCCGAAGTATCTCGCAAAGCCATAGACCTGCAACGCAACGGCCACTTGCCTCGCCTGGACTTGGTCGCCTCTTACGGGGCATCCGACAATACCAGCAGCTTCGGTTTTAGGGGCGACACCCAAAGCGTCGGGGTGCAATTGAATGTGCCGCTGTTTGAAGGCGGCGCGGTCAATTCAAGAACTCGCCAGGCCAATCATGAATATGAAGCCGCCAAAGAAGATTTGATTGCGAAAAAGCGGGCGGTAAAACGTCAGGTGAAAGATGCTTACCGCGGCGTCATGTCCACCATTAGCCGCGTAGCCGCGCTGGAAGCCACGGTGACATCGGCAACCAGCGCCTTGGTGGCGACCGAAGCAGGCTTTGGCGCCGGCACCCGAACCATGGTCGATGTATTGAACGAACAAAGAAATTTATACCGGGCAAAACGGGATTTTTCACGTACCCGTTATGATTACCTGATCAACAGCATCAAGTTGAAACAAGCGACCAGCAGCCTTAACCAAGATGACATTGAACAGGTCAACCGGTTATTGGTGGCGAATCCATCTGAGTAAAAATTGTGTACGGCAGAAGCTAATCCCAGCGGCTGTCCCTGACCTGAACCCTGCCATTTTCGATCCTGATCGGAAAGCAGTCGATATTTTCATAGGCGGGCGGGGATTTGACTTCGCCGGTTCTGACACAAAAACGCGCGCCATGGCGGGGACAGATGATCTCGTCGCCTTCCAGCCTGCCGCTGGCAATCTCCGCTCCGTCGTGGGTACAGACATCTTCAAGCGCATAAAATTTGCCGTCGATTTTAAAGATCGCGACATCCGTACCATCGACATCTACTACTATGTGCTCGCCGTTCGCTAAGGCGTTTTCATCTACTGCATCTATCCAATCCGACATTTTTTTTACCGTTATCGTTGAGTTTTACAATGGACATTCGCTGGCCGTTGCAATCAGACCTTCCAGGTTTTTAAAACCTGGAAGGTCTAAAGTTTCAAATAAACATCATACCGCAACAACTTGCCTTGAAAGCTTTGGCTAGGCTTGCCGCCCAAAGGTTCTGCATAATCGGGACTTTTGACCACTACCCGCTTTCCGGCTGCGTTTATCGCGGCCTCGAAAAGCCGCTCCTTATCCTGGTCATCGCCCAACAGGTCGCGCAGCACCATCATCGATTTTTTGGCGAGTGCGGATTTCTTGCGCTTGGGCGGGAACATCGGGTCAAGATAAATGCAATCAGGAGGGCTTTCCAAATTGGCTAGCAGCTCGATAGCATTGCCTTGTAGTAATCGGGGAGGCTCAAGATTAAGCCGCTGCATCCAGTCTTGCTCAGCCAATCTTGCAAAGCCGTCTGCCAGCAATTCCGCCATAACGGGAGAACGTTCGATACACAGCAGCTCGTAGCCCATGCGAAAGATATGCAGGCTGTCCTGGCCCCAGCCGGTCGTGGCATCGATAACGGTCTTCGTTTTACGGCCCAGCGCTTGGGCCAACGCACCGTCTTTGGGTGCGGGCCATGACCGCTGTTCGCCGTTGCGCGGCTCTATATCGACAGCCAAGCCGCCTTTTTTAAGAAGTTCTCTATCGAGCAATTTTAAACAGCCGTCGCGCCAGGTTAAAAAGAATTCTTCCGCATTGTCGCTATTGAGCGATTCATACAAAGGAACGCCCAACCTTTCCGCAAGCTGCCGGAACGGCAGACTATCGCCCTGCCCCTGGTAAAGTACGGCCAGTTTTATCGCCAGGGATGGTGTGAATGCCGCAAGCCTGTCGGAAACAGGCGCGGCACCGATGTATTGCAATAAGGTTTTCGTGGTCATGGCTTGAATTAGCCACGAAGAACAAACAGAAAAAACTTCGTGTCCTTCGTGTCTTCGTAGTGGACTATTACTCTGTAGAAATAGATTTTTGTTCGTTTTTCAACGCCGCATCCAGCGTATGCCAGGCCAGTGTCGCACATTTAACCCGCGCCGGATATTCGCGCACACCGGCTAATACCGCCAGCTTTCCGACCGCCTCAAGGTTAATCTGCTCATCTTTGCCGGTGGTCATTTCATGAAACTTTTTAAACAAGTCTTCGGCTTCCTGTTCGGTTTTGCCTTTGACTATCTCGGTCATCAGCGAAACGGACGCCGTCGAAATGGCGCAACCTGAACCCTGGAAACTGGCATCGACAATCTTATCGCCATCCATTTTCAAATATAAAGTCAGGCGGTCGCCGCACAGCGGATTAAAGCCTTCCACTTGCCGGTCGGCATTTTCCATGATGCGGAAATTGCGCGGGTTACGGTTGTGGTCAAAAATAACCTCTTGATAGAGGTCGCGTAAATCATCAAACATTAGCCAAATACCTCAATCAAGGACTCTATGCCTTTCATTAAAACGTCAATTTCTTCTTTGGTGTTATACATTGCAAAGGATGCTCTCGCCGTCGCCGGGACTTTAAAAAAGTCCATGACCGGCATGGCGCAGTGGTGCCCTGCCCTGACCGCAATGCCCAAGCTGTCCAGCATGGTGCCGATATCGTGCGGGTGTATTTTATCCAAAGTAAAGGACAAGATCGCACCTTTATGCCCGGCCTCGCCGATAATCCGTAGCCCCTTAATTTGCATGGCTTTTTCTGTGGCGTAGTCAAGCAACTCAGCTTCGTAAGCGGCGATCTTATCCATGCCGATTCCATTTAGATAATCGATTGCCGCACCTAAGCCAACGACGTCGGCAATGTTGGGTGTGCCTGCTTCGAACTTGTAAGGCAGCACATTGTATTCGGTTTCTTCGAAGGTGACTTTGCGGATCATATCGCCGCCGCCCTGATACGGGGGCATAGCTTCCAGTAAAGCCTGCTTGCCGTAAAGAGCGCCTATGCCTGAAGGCGCATAGAGTTTGTGGCCTGAAAAAACATAAAAATCGCAATCCAAGTCCTGCACATCCACGGCCATATGGGGGATAGCCTGTGCGCCGTCCAGCAATACCGGAATGTTTTTGGCATGGGCCGCGGCGATAATCTTTTTGACCGGATTGATCGTGCCCAACGCATTGGACATATGCACGACTGAAACCAGCTTGGTTTTATCGCTGATCAGTTTTTCAAACTCGTCATAGATCAATTCGCCTTGCAGGTTAATCGGCGCGACTTTTAAGATCGCCCCGGTCTGCTGGCAAAGCATTTGCCAAGGCACGATATTGGAATGATGCTCCATCGCGGTAATCAAAATCTCGTCGCCAGCCTTAATATTGGCTTTACCGTAAGTCTGCGCGACCAGATTGATGGCTTCGGTAGCGCCCCTGACAAAAATAATCTCTTTTTCGCTGGCCGCATTGATGAAATCTTTAACCTTGGTGCGCGCGCCTTCAAACTTGTCGGTGGAACGCACGCTTAAGGTATGAACGCCGCGATGCACGTTGGCGTAATCATGGCTATATAAATGCACGATGCTGTCGATAACCGCCTGCGGCTTTTGGCAAGAGGCTGCGTTATCCAGGTAAACCAGCGGCTTGTTGCGGATTTTTTCAGCCAATATGGGGAAATCGGCGCGGATTTTTTCTACGGGAAAGTTTGTCATATTTATTCCGATAACATTGATTCTTCAATTACAACCTATTATATTCCAATCACTCTTCTTATCTGACTCTGACTAAGAAAATGACTATAGCCACTACGAATGTACGAAAACATCTGACCGACATTAAGGAATGGCAAAAATTAGGTGAAGCTAATATTTTTCCGCCTGATAGCCGCCTTGAACTTATCGAAGGAGAAATCTTGGAAATGGCACCTATAGGCTTCAATCATTCAGGTCATATCAATCGTTTAGTTAAATTGCTGAGCAAACTAATACCGGATGATGTTATTCCCAGCGTACAAAATCCTTTACAGCTCGGCGATCTTTCAGAACCCGAACCCGACTTTATGCTGTTAAAGCCGAACGATGATTTTTACTGTTCCCGCCATCCTAATGCCAGTGATGTCTTGTTGCTGATCGAAGTCGCCGATAGCTCGCTCAGCTTCGACCAAAACCAAAAGCTGCGTTTATACGCCAGCCATAACGTCCCCGAATACTGGCTGATGAACTTGAACGACTCCTGCGTTGAAGTCTATCGCCAGCCGCATGGTGATTGTTATGGTGAAAAAACCACGTTGCGCGTCGGCGATAGCATCACCTTGTCTCAGCTAGATCAAATCACCATCAACATCGCTGATATTTTATAACCATTCCTTGTTGACGCCTTCCTGCGGGAAGCGCGCCAGTACTTGTTCTAAAATCATATCGTGCAAGCTTTTAATCTTGACTTTGTCGACCATCTCGTTGGCGAACGCAAAGGTCAGCATGTTACGCGCAGTCTCTTCATCAACGCAACGTGATTGCAGGTAGAAAATGGATTTTTCATCCAGCTGCCCGACCGTCACGCCATGGCCGCATTTGACATCATCGGCATAAATTTCCAGCTGCGGCTTGGTATCCGCTTCGGCGTCATCCGATAACAGCAGGTTGCGGTTATTCATTTGCGAATCGGTTTTCTGCGCATCGACAGCTACTATCACCCGGCCCTGAAACACGCCTCTGGCCCTGTCATCAAGTACGCCTTTGTACAGCTCGCGGCTGATGGCATAAGGTTTCAAGTGATTGATGCGGGTATGGTTGTCGATATGCTGGCGTTTTACACCCAAGTACAAGCCATTCAGCTCGCACTCCGACGCATGATCCAAGTCTACATGAATATCGCTTCGTGCCAGCAAACCGCCAAAGGCAAAATTATGATGTGTAAACCGCGCATCCCGAGCCTGCTTAATGTAGTTGCCGTCGAAATGGTAGGCTTTTTCAGACTCACTTTGCATTTTATACAGCGTCAGATCGGCGTTTTGACCGACAAAAATTTCAGTGACCGCAGCCGTCAAATAAGCCTCGACACCAATAAATGTCTCCACTACTTTCAGCTCGGCCATATCGTCGGCAACGATAATATGGCGCGTCGTTGCCATCGCATCGGCTTTGTTGACGATATGCAGCAATTGTATCGGCTTATTTAAAACCAGCTTGCCCGGCACATGCACAAACAAGCCATCGCTAAACCATGCGGTATTGAAGGCAATAAAGCCATGCTCCGCATGATCGACCGCTTGGTCCAGATATTTTTCGACGATCTCCGGCTGTTCCGCCAATGCGTTAGCGATACTCATCACAGAAACGGTTTCGGGTAACCCGTCTAAATCCGAAAGTTCCGATGAAAAATGACCGTTCACCAAAACCAGGACCCAGGCATCTTCCATCCGGTACTGTTTCAGCCAATCGGCATTAATCTCACCAGTCGTTAAATCCATCGACGGCGCAAACAGTTTCTTCTCAATGCCGGACACATTGGTGTATCGCCATTCCTCTTCACGCGGCGATGGAAAGCCTTGTTCGGCAAACTGCGCCAATGCTTCGGTCCTTAATGCTTGCAGCCAAGGCAGATTCTGTCCCGGCAATGCGGATGCTATGCTTTGATATTCAGCCGTATAACGGCTTGCTGTTGCCGTATTCATTACGCTGCCGCCTCTTCAACCCAACTGTAGCCTTTTTCCTCCAGTTCCAATGCCAGATCGGCGCCGCCGGATTTGACGATCTGGCCGTGCGCCAGAACGTGGACAAAATCCGGTTTGATGTAATCCAATAAGCGCTGGTAATGGGTCACCATCACAAAAGAACGCTCCGGCGAACGCAATGAATTAACGCCTTCCGAGACGATTTTTAACGCGTCTATATCCAGGCCCGAATCGGTTTCATCCATGATGCACAGTTTGGGTTCCAAAATAGCCATTTGCAAGATTTCATTACGTTTCTTCTCTCCGCCGGAGAAACCTTCGTTAACCGCCCGGTACAGAAACTTCTCATCCATTTCCAGCAAGCGCACTTTTTCTTTAACCAGCATTAAAAAATCCATCGCATCGACTTCGGGCTGACCGTTATGTTTGCGTATGGAGTTCAGCGCCGCTTTCAACAAGTAAATATTGCTGACGCCGGGAATTTCCACCGGATATTGGAACGCCAAAAACACACCTTCCCGCGCCCTGATTTCAGGCGCCATCTCCAGTAAATCTTTACCCTGATAAGTCGCCGAGCCTTCGGTCACAGTGTAACCGCCCTTACCCGACAGCACATGCGACAAGGTGCTTTTACCGGAACCGTTCGGCCCCATAATCGCATGGATTTCACCGGCTTTAATCTCAAGGTTAATGCCTTTAAGAATGGGCTTGTCGCCAACACTGACGTGAAGATTTTTTATGCTGAGCATGTCGTTTTTACCTGTGTTATTTAACGGGTTTTACACCCGGATTTTTACAAACTTTATTGGGCTGATAGCTTTAATTTTTGTTCATGTATAAAAAGCCAAAGCTTCTTGCAAAGTGACTCTTAAACTTTCAATCAGTTCATCATGGGTTGCTTCCTGGCAATTAACGCCGGGGATTTCCTCAATCCAGCCTAGCCACCAGGCACCATCTTGTTTTATTACTGCTGTATATTTGTCCAAGGCATAACCTGAAAAGTTAAGAAAAATTCTGCGCATTAAAAAGTCATTTGACTATTATTAAAAACAAAAACAGCAGCATTAAAAACTTTATTCCCTATCACCCATAACACGCCTATACCACCGAATATATAGAAAAACAGACAAATTAAACGGGTGTTTCTATATTTCCAAGATAATGCCCAATAATGGACAAGCGAGTGACCTAATTGATCTGTCCATTGGTCTTTACTAAATTCCTTTATTCTCGATGGACAAACTAGCGCATAAATAGACGAAGCTATCGCTAAGCACAATGTAGAAAGTAATAACACTAGCGATAAATTAGGTACAGGCAAAGAGTGTAATCTATCTATTAACAGCAAGGCTAAAGGGTCTGAGTGATTCATGCTTACTGTTTGTTTTGCCCAAATTTTAACAATGTCCACTTTATCGTTATAAATGGCTAAAAAGTAAAAGAACAAAGGAATAAATATCAAAGCAGCATAAGAAGCCCCAAACAATGGCAACTTTCCAAATATCCTTAATTTCTCCCAATCACACCATTTTTCTGGAAATTTACGAATACAATAATCAAAGTATTTAACATTGCCTGTGTTTAATTTATCAACATGAGCCTTGTCTAAGTTTATTGCTTTTTCCA
>JBAQYH010000242.1:0-3600 GCA_049299935.1 Methylobacter sp.
AACAAACCTTGCTCAACAACACGATTATCCTTTCTCGGTAAAAGCCCCAAAGCCGCCTCCAGCGAGATCCTTCATACCGGATGTGTACGCCGCCCCGATTCTACCAGCGCATTTTCCAGATTGGCCCCTCTGCTTATCCGGCGTGAGTTTGCGGCACAGCATGATTGCCCTCATCATGTTCATGCGCGACAGACCGCACATGAACGTCCCGCTGCGGGAAAGGGATTTCTATATTATGCTCACGCAGGGCTTTTTCCAGCCGTATGTGTAACTCATGCGTAACCGGCAGCCGGTTGGACAATTCGCTGACAAAAATACGGATAGAAAAATTCAGCGAGCTGTCGCCGAAACCGATCAGCACGACGCTCGGCTCCGGTTCGGAAAGCACCAGCGGCATTGCTTTTACCGTATCGAGCATGACTTTATGCGCCAGATCGACATCGGAACCGTAAGCGATACCTACCGGAACGACCACGCGGGTTATCGCATCGCTTAAGGTCCAGTTGATCAGCTGACTGGTAATAAAAGTCTTGTTCGGCACGATCAGGTCTTTTTGATCCATGTCGATCAGCGTGGTGGCGCGCATCTGGATACGGCTGACTTTGCCGGTGA
Organism: Methylobacter sp.; assembly: GCA_049299935.1. GTDB lineage: Bacteria > Pseudomonadota > Gammaproteobacteria > Methylococcales > Methylomonadaceae > Methylobacter_A. The sequence goes on from JBAQYH010000242.1 coordinate 613, forward strand.
CCGTGCCGATGGTGACGGTATCGCCGACCCGGATCGGGCGCTCGAACAGCAGGATAATGCCCGACACCATATTGGCGAAGATTTCCTGCAAGCCGAAACCCAAGCCGACACTGAGCGCCGCTACCAGCCACTGCACCTGCGACCAGCTGCCGCCCAGCTCGTTGGCGACGCTGATAAAGCCTATCGAGAATAAAACATATTTAGCCAGCTGGTTAACCGCATAGCGGCCGCCCGCCTCTATCGACAAGCGCCTGAACACCAATAATTCCATCACCCCGGAAAAATTCCGTACCGCGACTACTGCAATAAACACATATAACCCGGCCAGAAAAAGATTGGTCATGGTTATCGGCTGGTAAATATCCTGCTGATCGACATTGACCAAGTGCTGCCACAGCACAATACGGTCCAGGAATGAAAAGGCCGGCAGGATGTTTCTCCAGATCATCCAGAAACCGATCACCAGCGTAAAACCGATAAAGACATTCAGCAGCTTGATAGTTTGGGCGTTGATTTTGGGAATATCGATTTGCTGCTCGTCAACCGGCAGTACCGGGTCTTCCGATCCGGCCAGATGTTTTTCGGGAACCGCCGCCGTTTTGCGTTTTTGCCTGGCATTGGTAATAGCCAACTGCCGGTTAACCAGCGTCAGCCAGCGGAACACCAGCGCATGGATGATGATGGTCGAGAAAATCAGCCGCAAAGTAATGATGAGTTTTTGCTGCAACTCCAATGCGCTCAAATAATACCCTGCAACGGCAAAACCGATGATAACCAACGGTATAGAGATGGCTGCAAAATACCAGACATAGCGCAGCTTGGTTGTCCAACCGTCAGGATTTTTACTGATATAGCCCTGCAATAACCCGGTCGACGGTTTTAACACCCGGCCCGCAAACACCGCCAATACAACCATGACGATGATCAGCGCCAGACGGCCGATGCTGTCGCTGTGCACCGAAAATTTCGATGCGCCGGTACTGCTGATAACAAACACCCCCGGCACCACAATAAAACGTATCCAGGCAATCTGCGTACGCAACAAACTGACTGTCGTTTTTTGCCATTGAAAATGTCTACGCGCTATGCCGTCTTCTGCAAACAGGCGATAAAAAAATTGCAGGAAAAACAGCGGCAGTGCGACTCCCTTCAAGCCTTCGCCGACGGCTTTAGTAAAATCGGCAATCTCGATGCTGCTACTTAAAAACCAGCCTGCATAGTGAAGAATCAACGGCAGCGGCAACACCAGTACCAGGTTGTAGGCCAAGGCTCTTAAGGTCAAATTAAAACTGTCCGCCTTGCCGGAGATCGCCGTTAACTTCTGTTTTGCCCGGTTTCTGCTCCACTGCAAGCCGGCCAGAAACAGTATCCCAACAAAGGTTAAAAATAGATGTTGAACAGCCAGCTTAACCGCGTCCCGGATCGCATCCATCCAGTTCAGCGGCGACAACAGCCACTGCGTGGAATGATATAAATCGGCGATATAACTCAAGTTGATCGGCTCTGAACTGGGCACCCACAACAACCGCTCGTCCAGGTAAATCGCAAACTTACCGGCCTGAGTGCTCATCTGTTGCCGGGCAAAATCGAAGTCGCCCAAGGTGCGCAGATACGTCGTGTAGGCAACCGACAGCTTGTTCAGCAACTCCTTCTGATTATTCAGCAGCACCCGCAACTCAGCCTGTATCATCATGCGCTGATCGGCAGGCAAGGCTTGATCGACCTGCTGTTTCATCATGTCGTTTAGCCCGGCGTCAACATCCATCAGCCGTTTCAGTTTATCTTCAACCTTAAACTGGGCAAGACTGGTTATCGCGGTTTCGCCCTGAATGGTCTGGGACTGCTGCTTAAACTCATCCTGAATCGATAAATTACGCCGCTGCTCGCGCAGTATTTTGCCCAGCGCCGGACTTAAACCCGCCAGACTGATTTTCTTTTCGGCGCTTTTAAAGTCGGTTTCAATTTCACTGGTTTGGGTCTCAACCTTGGCTTTTTGCTCGGTGTATTGTTCTATTTTTGCGGTAATGCTCTGCAAATCGCGGCTGTATTGAATATTTTCCCGCGTACTTTCCTGAATAAGGACGTGCTTGCCGGAAACCGCTTTTTCCGCCTGGCTGAGCGCATCCTGCATTTGTTTCGCTTCCAGCTGCCGCAGGTCGAAAGTAAGCGCTTCGATTGCCGTAACAACCGGGCTCAACGCAGCCTTTTGCATATCCAACAACTGAAACTGCGTTTTAAGCAACTCGACCCTGGCCGGATTGCTGATGGCTTCAGCATCGAGCATTTTCAGCTCGGCAATACGCGACTCAATCAAGGTTTTCAGCTGCGCCTGCCGGGCTTCAGCTTCCAGTTTCGACTCCGCTTTACCGGCCGGAATTTCCAGTTTTTTCTGTGCCGCTTCAAGGTCTTGCTGTGCGGCTACCGTTTCTTCGCGAATCAGTTGAGGGCGGCTGTTTTGCAGGGTCAGATTGTTTTCAATTCTCTTGATTTGCTCATCCAGGTTACTGATTTTCCCTTTCTCAAGCACAAGCCGCTGCTCAAGCTCCTCTACCGGTATCCGGCTAAAGTCTTCCGGTTTTTGCTTGGATACTTTCAGCAGGCCCTGCTCAAGTTCCTTTTGCAACTTTTTGGTTTGCACCGGCGCTTCCTTGAGAGCCGCCTTAAAGTCGGCGGTCTGCGCCTTAAACTTTTCGATATTGCCCAAATTATCTTCTGCCGACTGATAAATAGACAGCAGCTTGGATTTTGTCGCCTCATCAATGCCTTCACGGGTATTGATCACGTCTATTTTGGCTTTTAGCGTGTCTTTATTGATTTCAAAGGTAGCGCTTTTTTGCCCGGCATCCGGCGTCGCGCTTTTAGCCCACGCCCCGGTTGAGCCCAAGGCAATAACAAGCAATAAAAACAGCAGGGGATGCATCCTGGATTGAGCGGCGGGGAAATTAATGATTTTCATAGATTAAATAGTACAACCGGGAATAAATACAC
>JBAQYH010000243.1:0-4797 GCA_049299935.1 Methylobacter sp.
CCCTTAACCTTTTACCGGAAAAATAATAAAACCCTTTCGATTTAAGTCTAACACTGTTGAGGTTAACCATGAAGGCAGAACTAGTTGAGCTATTGGATGATGATGTTTGCGTATTATTTGATGACGACTTATCTTTTGACGATGATCTCCAGACAAATTCCGCTGCCGGTGAAGCATTGGATATTGATGAGATAATTACTATTGAATCGCCGCAAGATAAAAGCATGGATGCAACGCGGGTTTATTTGAATGAACTGGCCCGCTCGCAATTGCTGACGGCTGATCAGGAAAAAATTTACGGTTCCAGGGCTTTGCTGGGTGACCAAGCGGCCCGCAAAATCATGATCGAAAGTAATTTGCGCCTGGTCGTTAAAATTTCCCGCCGTTACCTGAACAGGGGCTTGCCGTTACTGGATTTGATTGAAGAAGGCAATCTGGGCTTGATGCGCGCGGTCGAAAAATTCGACCCCGAGAGAGGTTTCAGGTTTTCAACGTATGCGACCTGGTGGATCAGGCAAACGATCGAACGGGCCATCATGAATCAGACGCGAACCATCCGCTTGCCGATTCATATAGTTAAAGAAATGAATACGTATCTTAAGGCCCAACGCCATTTGGCGCAGCTGCTCGATCATGAACCCAGCGCCGAAGATATAGCGGGACATCTGGATATACCGGTCAATAAAGTTGAAAAAATGCTCAAACTCAACGAGCGGGTTACTTCAATCGATATGCCGGGCGGCAAGGATTTTGACAAGCCGTTGGTCGAGTCGATTTCCGATGGCGAGAGCATGTCGCCTGCCGAAAAAATACAAGAAGACGGCATTAGGCATAATATTGCCAAATGGGTATTTCAACTTTCCGAAAAACAGCGCGAAGTGATTTGCCGCCGCTATGGGCTTTGCGGTTACGAAGGCTCAACCCTCGAGCAGGTTGCCCAAGAGCTGGGCGTAACCCGTGAGCGGGTCAGGCAGATTCAAATGGACGGCTTAAAAAGAATGAAGGAAATCCTGGAAGGCAACGGCTATTCTTTTGAAGCCATTTTTAATTGATTTTGAGGATTTTTCACCGCGAAAAAACAGTTAGAAATAGAACACGGATAACACTGATTAGACGGATTTAAACGGATTTGATTTTTATCGGTGCTTATCAGTCAAATCCGCGTCATCCGTGTTCAATTATTATAACTACCGAGTCGTTACAAATGCATTTTGCAGCGGCCAGTCCCGGTAATTAAAGACCTGCCCTTGCTCCCGCACTGTACCGCAAGCGCTGAGCGATATTTCGGCAAACACCCATTGCACTTCATTGAGATTGCCTACGGACAGAATGCCGTTATCGGGAAAACCCCGGTCCACCGGCGTATAAACAGCCGCCGCACCGATATTCACATCCACGGCTTCAGACCACGGCGCATTGCCTACCAGCGTCGATTGAACCACATAACACTGGTTTTCCAAAGCTCTTGCCTGGCAGCCGATTTTAACGCGATGGTATCCGGCCAGGGTATCGGTGCAACTGGGCACCAAAATCAGGTTCGCACCGGCTTCAACCTGCTTTCTTGCCAGCATCGGAAATTCACTGTCGTAGCAAATGCTGATAGCGATTCTTCCGTATTCGGTATCAAAACACCTTAGCTCCTCACCTTTCTGAATCAGCCATTGCTCGTTTTCAAAACGGGTCATCATCAGTTTGTCCTGATAATCGACCTGACCGTCCGGCATAAACAGGTATGCCCTATTCCGATAAGCGCCGGAATCCGTTTTTACCGGAAACGTACCCGGCTGAATGAGGCACTGGTATTTTTTAGCCAAGGTCTGGTACAAGTCCAGATAATCGTCAAGCAACGGCTGCATGGCCGCCAGCTGTTTGCTTAACGATGAATAAACGGCCTCGCCGAACAGCGAGGCCAGTTCCATGCTGGCATACTCGGGAAAAAGCAGAATCTTCGCATCCTGTTCTGCGGCTTCTGCAACCCAGCTTTCAGCCTTGCTTTGATACTGCTGCCAGTTTTCCAGGAAACTGATGTCGTACTGGGCGGTTGCTATTTTAAAGTTCATGTTTCAGCCAGAAGGTCATCGGTTTTGGCGTTTCATCAACATCGTCCAGGTCTTTCCAGATATAAGTCGTATGAAGTTCAGGATGTTTGACGTAGCCGCGCTTGGTCCAGAATTGATCCAACGGCACATAATCGGCAGGCCGTCTGGGATGATCTACCGGCCGCTCCACGCAACAAAAACAAATATGCTTGAAGCCGCCCAATTCTTTCGCGTGAGCCTCCCGCTCTTCAAAAAACCGAACGCCGATACCCAGGCCGCGATAATTCTTGTCCAGCACCGATTCACTGCAATAAAACACCTCGTCAAGGTTGTAACCCTGTTCAATAAACGGCTTTTTCAGCTCATCGGTTTCATATTTCATCGGGATCGCTGTCGATGCGCCGACCACTTTATCGCCATCGAAAGCGATGACAATGACGCTTTCCGGGCAATCGATATAAGTCTGTAAATATTTTTTTTCATAATCGATATTCCCGTCATACAAATACGGGAAGTCACGGAACACTTCAATTCTAAGCCGTGCAAGCTCAGGAATATATTGTTCCAGAGCGGGGCCGCTACATCTTTCAATACGAATATCTTTAGCCATAAGGTTACAAAAGCAAAAATGAACGCATTTTATCTGAACGCTTAGGGTTTGCGTAGTTCAAGCCGTAAAAAACCGGTTTTCCGCGCTCTTTCGCAAAAAGGCCGCCGTATTCAAAAACCGGCAATTATGAGATGATGTTAACGACGATATACTCGGTGTGTCTCGTGACACCCTTCTTCAAAAACTTTTTGTGTTACTGATTTTATTTATGAAAATTGCTTCATTCGCTATATTGGTGGTTTTGCTCAACGGCCTGTTGGGCTGGTCAACCAACTTACCCCAGGATGTAGGGTCGGACGTTCCGTCAGGAAAACTCAACAGTCTCTCATTCGCCCCATTTCGGGAAGGCCAAGGGCCTTTGGATGAAAAATTCCCGACTCCCGAACAAATTGACGCCGACTTGCGTTTGATGGGTGAAACAACCCACTCTATCCGCACCTATGCCAGCGCGGAAGGCAGTATGCAGACCATTCCATCCTTAGCGCAAAAACATGGCTTGACGATGATTCAAGGCGCCTGGCTGGGTGGCAACAAAGCCGACAATAAAGAGGAAGTCGCCGCGGTCATCCGTTCCGCCAACGCAAACCCCGATGTGGTCAAGCGGGTTATCGTCGGCAACGAGGTACTGTTGCGCGGCGACCTGAAGCCCGAGAAGCTGATCGAATACATACGGGAAGTAAAGCGGTCGGTTAAACAGCCGGTTTCGTATGCCGATGTCTGGTCCATGTACATGAAATACCCGGAGTTAATCAAGGAAGTGGATTTTATTACCATCCACATCCTGCCTTACTGGGAGGACGAACCTATCACCGTAGACCAGGCGCCGGCGCATATCGAACGCATTTTTAAGCAAGTTCAACAGGAGGCCGAGGCTATTGCCCCCGGCAAGCCGATACTGATCGGCGAATCGGGTTGGCCGGGCGAAGGCCGCCAACGCGGCTGGTCAGTGCCCAGCGTGGTCAACGAGGCCAAATTCATCCGGGAATTAATTAAAGTCGCCAATAAAAACGGCTTCGATTACAACATCGTCGAAGCCTTTAACCAATCCTGGAAAAGCGAGCTTGAAGGCGTGGTCGGCGCCAACTGGGGACTTTTTTCGGTTGACCGCAAAGAGGTTTTCCCTTTAACCGGCACAGTCGACGAAAATCCCGATTGGCTTAACAGCGTGATAGCGTCAACGATACTGTTCCTGATCATCGTTGGCTGCTGCTGGAAGCCGTTACAATCATTATCCACGCTACGTCTCGCGTTCTTTTTAGCCTTCTCGCAGCTGCTGACCTTTTTGCTGGCAAACATGCTCGAAAACCTGTGGTATACCAGTTATAGCGATTGGCAGCGTTTTCAGACCTTATTAATCGTAGGCTTAAACGCTATTTTGGCCGGCTTGATATTGCAGCGCGGCTACGGCCTGTTAGGAGGGCGGGCCGCCAATCCAAAATTCGGCGCCTGGATATACACACTCTGCATATTATTTGCCGGATACGCCGCTTATAAAACCTTCGGCTTGGCGATAAACGGGCGTTATATCAGTTTTCCCACGGTAGCGGTTTACATCCCTGTTGTCGGCATGTTCGGCTTGATGATCATCAGTTATATGACCGAGCGCCCATGGTCATTAAGAAACATCGAGATTAACCGGTTGGCGGGACATCTGAAGACCAAAGCCGATCAGGACAAGATAATGGGCTACGCGTTGCTGATCGTAGGCTTGCTGCTTGTTATCTGGGAAACCAAAGCCTTCATGGTAAGCCGCGACTTTATCCTCGCTTATCCGAATGTCGCCGAGAGGCTTGGCATCGCTTTTGTTTTTTCCGCCACCAACGGTCAACTGGTGATATGGCTGATGTGTCTAGCCATTCTCGCGTTACCGCTTTTAGTGGGTACCGGTAAAGTATCTGAAAAATAGTGAAGCAGGCGCCTCTGGGCGATACGGGTTTGACTGTGTTTTTTATTAACGTTACGCAGTTAACCGAAATTCGACCGCTTTAACATTAAGGTGTCGCTAGCGCGACAGTTGATTGAATCGGGTTCTCGCACCCGAAGGCGAGTTACTTTCTTTTGCTTCGCCAAAAGAAAGTAACCAAAGAAAAGGCGACCCGGTTGCCGCTTGCTTCCTGCGCTCCTCGCTTTTATCGAGGGTCAGCAGAA
>JBAQYH010000244.1:0-4245 GCA_049299935.1 Methylobacter sp.
CCATGCCCAATTTTTATCCTCAGGGCGGCAATCCCAGCAATGACTATGCCGGCATTAATCCCAGCTTGGGCCTGATGTATAACCTGACCAAGAGCTCCAGCCTTTACGGCAATGTCAGCCGTTTATACGCGCCGCCGACTAACTATAATATATCGGACAACATTACCGCAGGCTCAAACACTACCAATCTAAAGGCGATGGAGGGCACGTCCGTCGAAATAGGCACGCGCGGCAATCAAAAAGCCGGCACCTTAAACACTGTGAACTGGGATTTGTCGCTGTATTATTCATGGCTGAATCACGAAATTCTGTCCGTTACCCCTCCCGGCGGTTCCGCTATTGCATCGAATTTCGATAACACCATTCACGCGGGCGTCGAAGGTTTAATCGGCGGCAGCTTTGCGCTGGATGGCAAGGGTACGCATACGATCAAACCGATGCTGAACTTCACGATCAACCATTTCAACTTCGATAATGACCGCACTTACGCGAACAATGCTTTACCGGCAACGCCCAAGTATTTCCTAAAAGGCGAGGCCATGTATCACCATGCGAACGGATATTTTATCGGGCCCACGTTCGATGTGACCGGCAAGCGCTGGGGAGACTACGCGAACACCTATAAGATCAGCTCTTACGGTCTGCTGGGCATGCGTACCGGCTGGTCTAACGATCATTACAAGGTATTTCTCGAAGGCCGGAACCTGCTGGATAAGAAATACGTTGCCAATACCAATATTATGAACAGCGCAACAGCAACCGATGCGATGTTAAATGCCGGAGCGCCGCTGTCTTTCTATGGCGGCATAGAAATCACTTATTAGCCGCCGTTAGAAAAATAGAACGCTGCTAATTATGGTTTGTTCCCGTTCCCACGCGTTGCGTCAATGCCGTTACGTTAAAAACAAAATGTTAATTGAGTAGGGCGCGCCGTGCGCGCCTTTCCCGATGTTTGGAAAACTTTGCCATCCCTTTGGCGCACACGGCGCGCCCTACAGCAGCGAAAACTTTGTTCAATTTTTATATTGTTTTTAACGGCAGTGACGCATTATCTGGGAACGAGGGGCAATATTCTGCGGCATCAGTAACGGCACCGCTTTTTTTTGTAATACCTGTCTAAATATGACGTTTCCCTCATGAATATAACCTTGGCATTATTTTTAGCCTTAACAGTCTTTGCCCCATCCTGGGTTATTGCCCAAGAAACCGAGCAACCGCCTGTGCTTATCCATGCCGCGCGGGTTTTCGACGGCAATAACATCAGGACGAATACCTCGGTATTGGTTATCGGCGGCGTTGTCGCGCAAATCGGCAGCCGCGAAGCATTCAAGTCCAGCGCAGCGAAAGTCATTGATTTGGGCGATGCCACCCTGTTGCCCGGATTTATCGAGTTGCATGCTCATCTGGCCTTTCAGCATATTCCTGCCGATACCGTCCTGAAACACGGCATCACCACGATTCGGGATGTCGGCGGGCCTTTGCATAAGCCTTATGGCGGCGACGGCAGCTTGCGCGTGCTGACCTCCGGGCCGATTATTACCGCGCCCGGCGGTTACCCGATCCCTGAACTGGGGACTGAAAATATCGCAACAGCCGTGTCCACAGAACAGCAAGCGCGGGAAACTGTCCGCACGCTTGTTGACGGCGGCGCGGCCGTAATCAAGGTTGCGTTGGAACCCGGCGGCGAAGCGGGAGCGCCTTGGGCGGCGGGACATCATCATGCCGGTGCCGATCACGGCAATCATAAGGATCTCCATTCAAAAAAGCCATGGCCGCTATTGCCGGAAAACATTGTCAAAGCGATAGTCGATGAAGCCCATCAACAGGGCCGCAAAGTGACGGCGCATCTGGGCGAAGCAAAAGGCGCAAAGATCGCCGTTGACGCAGGCATCGATGAGTGGGCGCACCTGCCATGCGCCATTATTCCCGCTGCATTGCTGACAAAAGCCGTGGCGCAAAACGTAAAAATAGTCGCTACGCTGGATACCTTATCGAAGTGTCCGGGCATTGCCCACAACGCCAAAACATGGGCCGCATTGGGCGGCGAGTTTTTATACGGCGCTGAAATTGCACACCCGGACATTCCCTGGGGCATCGATGCGCAGGAGCTTATGTACATGATGCGCATGACAAACATGCAGCCGATTGAGGTCTTGCGCAGCGCGACGTCAAAATCGGGCCGGCATTTAAACAGTCCGCTGTTAGGCACGCTACAGCCCGGCGCACCGGCCGATATGATTGCGGTGAAAGGCGATCCCACTCATGCTCTGAAAATACTGGAATATCCCGATTTTGTGATGTCGGGCGGGCATTGTGTTCTCAACAATTTTTAAAGGAGCGCGGATATGCCTTAACTTATATAAAAACCATAATGCGTTATACTAACGTCTACCGTAACGCTCAAACGCCTTCCCTGACGATCGGCGATACGGTGATGCAACATCAACTAATCATTTAAGGAAATCCTCATGAAATTAAAATTTATTGTTGTGTTAATGGGCACCCTCGCCTTGGGTTTAAGCACTCAGGCTAATGCTACCGAACATCATACGGCGCAAGCCCTGGAACATTCGGCTATGGCTACGGCTCATGGACAAGACGGCCATGCCGATCAATTGCTCAAGCATGCAGAAGAAGGTTTAAAACATGCCGAAGCCGCTGAAAAAGAACATGCTGAAGCGCATGTGCATATGACCGACGCAGTTAAGCATTTGAAAGAAGCTATAGATCACGCTAAAAAAGGACATGCCGATGTCGGTACCAAGCATACCGAAGAAGCAATGACCCATATGCGTCAATCCATCGGCCAATAAAAGCCGGCATGCCCGGCGGCGGTTGAGCGATTTCTCAGCCGCCGTTTTCAGCGCGCCAGGATTTTCTCGAAAGCTAAAATGGATCCGCCCGGTTTTAGCAGCGAAAAATGATAAATTAAACCGGCCATCAGAACATTTTTCAGGTATTCGAAAAAACCGCCTAACATCAAAAGTTCGGCGCGATTGTTCTGTAACTTATCCATAACAATACCTCGCCTTAATTCAACGATGCTGAAAATGATCTAGCGACTGATCAAGAACTGAAGCGATCTCTTCACAGCAAGTAATATTTTTATTGCTATTCAAAACATGACCCGCCAGTTTGGCAACTGCCGACCAATATGCAGGGTTGTTTATAAAGTTAAATGCTACAGCAAATAACTCGGCCAATTTTTCATCCTTTTGCTGTTTATTCGCGGAGAAAAATTGTAAATATTCATTAACCAAAACAAGATCGGAATTGCCGCCGTAATTTTTTAATGCTTCCAGATTGACTAACTTATGGTTAAACGGCTCATCATCGGTTTCTGCGACATGTTTCGCTTCTGCCAGCGGCCCGATCAGCAAATTAATAATGTCCGCGTCAAAAGCCGTCATGTAATCGGTTACCCAATGCCCTATCCCAGCATTGCGTTCCGTCAATACTCGCATCAGGCTATCAATGGACGGCGGTAATATTTCAATTAACCGGCCGCCTTCCACTCTCGCAATGCATTCGTCTTGAACTGATTGGTAAGCCATGCCCTCAATACTGCTCATGCTATCCATGTCCTTAAAAATAATCTTAAAAAAAACCGGCGGCAGATTTCTCGCTTTGTTATTTAAATAAATGGCCGCAGCATGCCCTGCTTCATGGAAAGCGACACGTTGTTTATGCTCTAATAATTTATCTTGATCGCAAGTCTCACTTATTTTGTTTCTTTTCATCTTAAGCACCATAGATTTAAATGATCTTCTATTAACTACATCTTTTCGTCATTGTTTTAATAACTGATGTTACGCACGTATGTATTTGTCCCGTTTGCCGCGCCGAGCACCGGAGCTTTTATCAAGATAAGCCCGCAGCACAAGGATGTGCCGAGTGACTCAAGCGGCAACCGGGTCGCTTTTTCTTTGGTTACTTTCTTTTCGACTGCATGGACAGATATTTGCTCCTGTAATATCTGCATCGCCTTCGGGTGCGAAAACGCGACTCAAATAACCGTCGCGTTAGCGACACCTTAATGTTAAAGAGGCCGAAACTCGACTAACTGCGTAACATCAGTTAATAATTGCCACACACTCTAACCATACGCCGCAATCTCATAAGCAATCCGGCCCAGCGGCAGCTCCTTGTTCACTGCGCCGAGTTTTGCCGCCTCTTTCGGCATGCCGTAGACCACGCAGCTGTCTTCATCCTGCCCCACGGTACAGGCGCCCACGTCGTACATTT
>JBAQYH010000245.1:0-12055 GCA_049299935.1 Methylobacter sp.
CGGCATGACTCAGGACAGGCTAATGACGGATTGCTGAGCGCTGTTAAAAAGACCGTCAAAAAACTGGATGGCGCCTACGCTTTAGGAATAATGAGCGTTGATGATCCCGAAACGCTGATAGCATGCAGAAAAGGCAGCCCGTTGGTTATTGGCGTCGGCATAGGCGAATATTTTATCGCCTCGGACGTCGCGGCATTGCTGCCGGTTACCCAGCGCTTCATATTTTTGGAAGACGGCGACATAGCGTCGATCACTATAAACGGGCCGGTTATTTATGATCAGAATGACGAAGCTGTCAGCCGTCCGATCATAGAAAGCCAGTTGACCGCGGACGCCGTCGATAAAGGCGACTATCGCCATTACATGTTGAAAGAAATTTATGAGCAGCCCTTTGCCATATCGCAAACCCTGGAAGGCCGGTTCATCAACAACCGCCTGCAAGAAAACGCATTCGGGCATAACGCCGCCGAAGTGTTCGACAACATAAAAGCCATCCAGATTTTAGCCTGCGGCACCAGTTATCATGCCGGTTTGGTGGCACGGTACTGGTTTGAAGAACTGGCCCGCGTCCCCTGTAACATCGAAGTAGCCAGTGAATTCCGCTATAGAAGCCCGGTATTAGCACCGGATACGTTGATCGTCACCATCTCTCAATCCGGCGAAACCGCCGACACACTGGCGGCATTACTGGAAGCCAAGAAGCTGGGCGCAAAATATTCATTAGCCATCTGCAACGTGCCGGAAAGCTCATTGGTCAGAGAATCCGACCTGGTATTAATGACCCGCGCCGGTCCGGAAATTGGCGTCGCATCGACCAAGGCATTCACCACGCAACTGACAACATTAATGCTGTTAGTCATTGCTATCGGCAGACGTTTTCACCTGACCGAAATAGTCGAGCAAAAAATCACCTCGGAACTGTTCAGCTTGCCGGGGAAAATTGAAAAACTATTACAGCTGGATGATGAAGTTAAAGCCTTGGCCGAGCAATTTGCCGAAAAACAGCATGCCTTATTCTTAGGCAGGGGTACTCATTATCCGATAGCGATGGAAGGTGCGTTGAAATTAAAGGAAATTTCCTACATTCATGCCGAGGCTTACCCGGCAGGCGAGTTAAAACACGGCCCCTTGGCATTAATCGATGCCGACATGCCGGTAGTGACCGTTGCGCCCAACAACAGCTTACTGGAAAAATTGAAATCGAATATTCAGGAAGTCAGCGCCAGGGGCGGGCAGCTGATTGTTTTCATGGATGAAACGTTAGTCTCGGCAAATGATGAAAATGTACAGATTGTAAAAATACCTCAAGTCGGCAATGAGATTTCACCGATCGTGTATACCGTCCCTTTGCAGCTGTTGGCTTATCATGTTGCGGTTTTAAAGGGTACGGATGTCGATCAGCCCAGAAATCTGGCCAAATCAGTTACGGTGGAATAGTTGTGGCAAAATTATCACTGCAAGAGCAATTACTAAAATCCGGTTTAGTCAGCGCCGCTCAGGCTAAAAGCGTTAAATCCGACAAGCGCAAACAAACCCAGCAGCAACGCAAGAATAAAGTCGAAGTGGTTGATGAGGCGAAAGAGCTGGCTCAAAAAGCGCAGGCTGAAAAAATCGAAAGGGATAGGGAGCTTAATCAGCTGCGCCGGCAGCAGGAAGAGCAAAAAGAACTGGCCGCTCAAATAAAACAGATTATTGAACTCAACCGGCTGCCTCGGGATGCCGATGGATTGGCTTATAATTTTACCGATGATAACAAGGTCAAGCGGCTGTATGTCTCGGCAGCGATGCGCGATCAAATTGCCGAGGGACGGCAGGCTATCGTAAAGTTTGGGCAACACTATGAAGTGGTGTCAGCCGATGTGGCCAAAAAAATACAATCACGCGATGCCGCCAGTGTTATTGTATTTAATGGGCAAAATACTGCGGCAGATGTGGTCGATGATCCTTATGCGGAGTATCAGGTTCCAGACGACTTGATCTGGTAGTGGACGTGCATATACTCACAGGGTACAAGTAAATTCGAGTCCGCAACTTGAGTCTTTACAAGACGCAACACCGGTTGCGGCCCTGCTCTTTCGCCTGATAAAGTGCCTGATCTGCGCGATCGAACGCGGTTTCATCGGTATCGTTATCGGTAAACTCGGTAATGCCGCAGGAAATGGTAATCGCAACGGAGGCGCCGCTGGCGTTAAAGCCGGTTTTTTCAATAATTTTACGCAGTTGGTTGGCCACTACCAAAGCGGCTTTAATGTCGGTGTTTGGAAGCAGCATGGTAAATTCTTCACCGCCAAAGCGGGAAATAAAATCGGTTGTTCGGGAATGGTCGGATAATTGTTTGGCGATTAACAGCAGTACTTTATCGCCGGCTTTATGGCCATAGTTGTCATTGATGTTCTTGAAATGATCAATGTCCCAGACAATAAGGCTTAATGGCGAATGGTAGCGTTTCCAGCGAGCCAGTTCGGTTTCCAGGCGTTCGTTATAGGCATTGCGGTTCGGCAAGCCCGTTAAGGTGTCGCGTAGTGCCTGGTTATTGGCAATTTTCAGTTTTGATTTGAGGTCGCTGGATTCCGATTCCATGACTTTTATTTTATCGACCAAATCATCCAATTGCTGCTGCGTTTTTTGGCGTTGAATCGCTTCTTTTTGGGTATGTTCCTGAATTTCCTTGGCAATATTTGCTAACCGGCTGTTGATGATTCCTTTTAGAGGCTCCAGTTTAGTGGCGTTGGTCGAGCTTAACTTTAATTCTTCCATCTGCTCGGAAACGGATTGATTGAGTCTGCTTCTGTTTTCGGCCGATTCAATGGCTGCCGTGCTGGCTCCGATGACGCTAACATCCAGTATCGCCAATTGCTCGGTAATATGGGAGAGAAATTTATCGATGTCTTGCTGCTCGGATTGGTTGTGCTGTTTGATTTTAAGCAGCAGCTTAAAAGACTTATCCAGAATGGTTTCAAAAGCGGTTGCGGATTGATTAGCGGCAAGTAATTGTTTGGCTGCTTGCGCCTGTTGGTCAAAGACGCTGGGAATTTCGATGCCTTCCAGGAAAAGCAATAACTGCCTGCTGACAATTCCAATATCAATGTGGTTGGCGAGAATATCCGGTGCAATTGTTTCGTCGTCAGATTCGATAATTTCCAGTATGGCGATAAATAATTGATTTGGGGTGTCGAATTTAATCGTCGCAGCTTTTTGCTTCAGCAGTTGCAGCGCGTTTTGTTGTTTATCAGTTGTGTATTGCTGAAGTAAAAAGTCAAAAAGCAGATCGGTTTCCGGCAGCTGATTTTTCGGGGGCGAGTGTTTGAGTTGGGCTACGGAATTGGTGAACTTTTCAAGCTCATCTTTAAGTGCATTGCTATTTATGCCGTTTTTTAATTGGTCGCGAATGCTAAGTAGATGCGGGTCCAGAAGCGGGTCTAGTCCGGTGGTTGCGATAGTAAGGCGGATGATGGTTTTGCAAAGCAGGTCTTCTTTTTCCTTGTAAGACGTCTCCGATTTTTTGTAAGAAACCTCTAATTGTTCGTGTTCATCAAGCAGATTTAAATATTTCTCTTTCCATTTATCCGGGTCGCTTGCCTTACTAAAAAAACTCATGAGAGACCTTGTCGATGATTAAGGAATGAATATTCTATGGAAAGGGCGGCCTTGCAAGCCGCCGCATCGATTTACTATTTGTTCAGATTAGAAAATATTGATGAAAGTTAATCTGTTGATGTATAGAGCAGTTATTTTGTCTTGCTTTCCTGTTCAATCAGTTGATTGATGACGTCTATCATTTTTTCTTGGGAACCGGCCAATGGGCCATTGGTTTTATACTTGCCGTTAACAATGATGGCAGGAACGCCGGTTACGCCGTAACGGCCGGCGGTGGCAGCTGCCTGGCGGACTTTAGAGTCGACCAGAAATGAATTGTAGGCATCATGGAATTCGGCTTCTTTAACGCCGTGCGCAACAAAGAATTTAGCCAGTTGATCTTCAGTTTCAAGATTTTGTTTTTTGTTTTGGATCGCGTCGAAAAAGTCGGCATGGACTTTATCGACTACGCCCAGCGCTTCAGCGGTAAAGTAGGCTTTGGCATGCTTGCCCCAAAGGTCGCTGAATACCGCGGGTTGGCGGATAAATTCAACGTTTTTAGGCAGATTCTGTACCCATTTTTCCAGTACCGGCTCAAAGCTGTAGCAATGCGGGCAGCCGTACCAGAAGAATTCAATGACCTCAATTTTAGCGGGATCATGGGTGGGTTGTGCCGGGGACAGTGTTTCATAGCCAACCGATTCGGCTTTTAATAACGCCGAGCAGGAAAACAATAAGATGAATAAGCTGGTTTGGGCGATTTTTTTAAGCATGGTTAAGGCTCTCTAAAGGTTTTTTCGGTCAGGTTTAGCCAAAAGGGCGCCAGGGCATAGCGTAACCCGACCTGCGGGATGTTTGGTAAAATCAGGACAAAACTATTTCATCATCGAGATACGATAAGAAACGGCTTTTATTTCCTCATCGGTCATTTTTTTCGCAATCATATGCATGATGTTTTCGGGGTTGTTGCTGCGTGAACCGGACTTAAAGTCGGTGAGCGTTTTTATTAAATAGTCGGCGTGTTGCGATTTTAATGCAGGAAATGAAGCGGGTTTGTTGCCTTCGCCAAACGGACCGTGACAGGCGATGCAGGCGGAGACTTCACTGCTCAGGTTACCGTTGCGGTACAGATTGCTGCCTTGGGCAATGAGGGTTTGGACATCTTTGTTGCTGGCCGGTTTTTCGTCTTCATCGTCAGCCGCCAAGACAGGCAATGAGTTTGCTGAAATCTTTTGTGTTGCGTAGTATGCGGAAATGTCGGCTATGTCTTCATCGGTTAATGGCAGCGCCATCGCAGACATCATAGGGTCACTGCGGCTGCCGTCTTTAAATGCGTGCAGTTGCCGGTCCAGATAGGAAGAATGTTGCTGTGCAAGCTTGGGAAATGTTGCTACCATGCTGTTACCGTTTTCCCCGTGACAACTTGCGCAGGACTCTGCTTTTTGTTTTCCTGCGGTGATATTGCCTTCTGCATGTAAAATACTCGTAGCGCTGGTCAACACCAGAGAAATTGAAAGTACCTGCAATTTTTTCTTCATCAAATTCCCCTTCGGAATGGTTAATCATTTATGCCAGTCTTTTTGTTATTCGGGCTGCTGTGCATAATCGAATTTTACTCTAAATAGTAACTCTAAGCGAGACAACGATGAATCCAGTTTATCATCAAGCAAAATTTATTAACAGTTCGCCGCATCTCAAGGATACGCCTGCGGATCAGGGCATGGAAGTCGCGTTTGCCGGGCGTTCAAATGCCGGTAAGTCCAGTGCGATTAATACCTTAACCCGGCAAAACGCATTGGCCCGGATCAGTAAAACGCCGGGCAGAACCCAGATGCTTAATTTCTTTGAAATTAATGAGCAGCAACGGTTTGTCGATTTGCCGGGATACGGCTACGCCAAAGTGCCTTTAGAGGTGAAAAAGAAATGGCATGAGTTGATGGAAACTTATTTGACCAGCCGCAAGTCGTTATGCGCGATTATTCTGGTAATGGATGTACGCCATCCGTTAACCGATTTCGACTGGCAGATGGTCGAGTGGTGCGAACACACCGGGTTGCCGCTGCATGTGCTGTTAACCAAGGCGGATAAGTTAAATTACGGCGCGGCTAAAAATATCTTGTTGCAGGTGCAAAAGGAGTTAAAGGATGCGAGATTCCCTTTAACGATACAGCTGTTTTCGTCGTTGAAAAAAACCGGCATCGACGAGGTGCATGCCGCGCTTGACCGGTTGTTTAACCCTGCCGAGCAGGTTTAAAGCTGAATATCGACACCTTCCCGGGCGAGCAATAATTCGCAGCCGGTTTCAGGGTTGTTTTGCAGCAAGCTTTGATAAATCGCATCAAGACCGGCATCGCTGCGGGTGGGTTCATGGTGGGTGAAAAACAGTTTTTTTGCATTGGCGGCGGTGGCCAGTTTTATCCCCGAATCGTAAGTGCCGTGCCCCCAGCCTTGTTTGGAGGCATATTCCTCGTTGGTATAGGATGAGTCGACAATCAACGCGTCGACATCTTTCATGGCCAGCACGACTTCGTCCCATTTTGAATCGACAAAAGACTGGAACTCGGCATATTCATCATCTTCCGGATCATAGATGTTGAGCTGCGGTTCGTAATCGCCGGTAAAAAAGACCGATTGCCCGTCGCAATCGATTCGATAACCGAAATTTAATACCGGATGACTGAGCACAATGGGGGTGATCGTGGCGCTGCCAACCTTGACCGGTTCGCCCGGTTTGACGGTGGCGTATTCGATCCGGGCATTCAGCTGCGCTTCCCGTATCGGGAAGAAGCTGTATTGCATCTGTACGGACAGCGCCCGGTTGATGGTTTCATTGGTTACCGGATCAATTCCGCCGTAGATTTTAATCTGGTTGTTTGGGATGAAAATGGGGATAAAAAAGGGCAGGCCTTGTATATGATCCCAATGGGTATGGGTAATGAAAATATGCGCCTGGACGGGCAGTTCTTTCAGCAGGTTTTGTGCGAGGGCGTGTATGCCGGTACCTGCGTCAAGAATGATCAAATCATTGTCATTCGTCCTGATTTCTATACAGGTGGTATTGCCGCCGTATTTAACGGTGTTGGGACCCGGTGTGGGTATGGATCCTCTAACGCCCCAGAATTTAATTTTCATTGATGGCCTTGCATTACAAGTTAATAAAAGATTGAGCTTCTGTTTTGACGGATTCCAAATCCCCTAGCGCTTCACACATGGCCGGCAAGTCCAGGCTAAAGCGGGCGACAATGGCTTCGGGGAAGTCTTCTATCAGGGGGTTGCCGCCATCGCCGAACTGCAATTGTTTGCTGACTTGATTTGCGGCAAAAACGCAGTCCCTTAAGATGTTTTGATTATGGTCAAGATTATGATGGTGGGCGATAGCATCGATTAACGTATCGGACAACCCCCATTTTTCGGCCAGCATTTTCCCTGCCTGCGAATGATTAAGGCCGATAAATTCGAGTTCGGTTTGATGCAGGGGCAGGTGATGTTCTTTACTCTTTTCCAGCGCGAGTTTAAATTCACCCGGCATAAATTCAGCGAATACCACTTTTCCAAAGTCATGAAGCAATCCGGCAACAAAACAATCGCCGCAGACTATTGAAGACAGACCTATGCGTTCAGCAAGCATTTTGCTGATCGATGCGGTAGTCAAAGAATGCAACAGGAAATTGGAGGTATTGAAATTGGCCTTGTTATCGGCATTCAGCATACCCATTGCGGCAACACCTAAGGCCATATTCTTTATGGTATTAAGGCCGATATGCACGACCGCCCGCTGCACCGAGGTGATTTTCTGGGGCAGGCCGTAGAAAGATGAATTAATGGCCTTAAGGATCTTAACGGTCATGACCGGGTCGCATTCAATGACACGGACAATATCTTTTGCCGAAGCGTTGATGTCTGACGTTAGTTGCACTACCTGCTGGACGCTTTTAGGAAAAGCGGGCATTTTTTCAACGAGGACGATGAGTTTTTCGTTCTTTGAGTTTGGCATTTAAAAATCGTTAAGCAATAATCAACGGAGGGTATGGCAGAGTAAAATGTTGGCCGGTCATTGGTTGTGCAAGCCTAAAGTCACGCTGTCACTATAATACAATACCGGCGCAATGCCGAAAAAAATAACTAACAGTTAGTGAGCTTCGTCCCAATTATTGCCTATGCCTATATCGACAATCAGCGGCACATCAAGATCGGCGGCCGCACACATCAGGGTTCGGATATGTGCCGTGCAGTCGTCTACCTGATCGTGCGCGATTTCGAATACCAGCTCGTCATGCACCTGCATAATCATTTTGGCATCCGGCTTGTCTTTATGCAGCCACCGGTCGGCGGCAATCATTGCGCGTTTAATGATGTCGGCGGCGGTTCCCTGCATCGGCGCATTGATGGCCGTGCGTTCGGCGTATTGGCGGCGCGCCGCGTTGCGCGCGTTGATCTCCGGCAAATACAGCCGTCTGCCGAATAAGGTTTCAACATAGCCTTGCTCGCGGGCTTGTTCCCTGATGCGGTCCATATAGTTTTTGACGCCCGGATAACGGGCAAAATACAGATCGATATAGGACTGCGCCTGGCTGCGCGACAAGCCCAGCTGCTGTGCCAGGCCAAACGATGACATGCCGTAAATCAGGCCGAAATTGATCGCCTTGGCGGAACGGCGCAAATCGGTAGTGACTTGTTCTGGGGCAACGCCGAACACTTCCGCCGCCGTGGCCCGGTGTACGTCCTGGCCTTCGGTAAAGGCTTTCAACAAGCCTTCATCGGCCGACAAATGCGCCATGATGCGCAACTCGATTTGCGAATAATCGGCGGCGACGATTTTTTTGCCTTCGGGAGCGATAAACGCCTGCCGGATTTTGCGGCCTTCCTCGCTACGTATCGGGATGTTCTGCAAATTTGGGTCGGAGGAGGACAGCCGGCCCGTTGCGGCAATCGCCTGATGGTAAGAGGTGTGAATCCGCCCGGTTTGCCCGTCAACCTGTTGCGGCAGTTTGTCGGTATAGGTCGATTTCAGCTTGCTTAAGCTGCGGTATTCCAGGATCAGCTTGGGCAGCGGGTACTCAAGGGCCAGTTCCTGCAATACCGATTCTTCGGTTGAGGGCTGGCCTTTGGGGGTTTTCTTTAAGACCGGCAGTTTTTGCTGATCGTACAATATGTCCTGGATCTGTTTGGGCGAACCCAGGTTGAATGTCTGCCCGGCCAAGTCGTGAGCGTGTTGTTCAAGCGAGATAATCTGGCTGGACAGCTCAAGGCTTTGCTGGGCGAGCATCGCGGTGTCGATTAACACGCCGTTGTGTTCAATGCGGGCCAGCACGCTGATCAGCGGGACTTCCATTTCGGTATATAGCTTAAGCAGGTCCGGCTGCTGCGCCAGTTTTGCGCCCAGCACCCGATGCAGTTGCAGGGTAATGTCTGCATCTTCCGCCGCGTAAGGCGCGGCTTGTTCTATCGAGACTTCCTGGAAGCCGATTTGTTTAGCGCCTTTTCCGGTCACATCCTCATAGTGGATGGTCTCAACGCCTAGGTATTCCTTGGCCAGATCATCCATATTATGCTTGGTTGCGGTGCTGTTTAACACATAGGATTCCAGCATGGTGTCGTGGGCAATGCCGCGCAGTGCAATGCCGTGGTTAGCCAGTACATGCATGTCATATTTCAGGTTTTGCCCGAGTTTGGCTTTGTGCGGATTTTCCAGCAGGGGCCGCAGTTGTTCCAGTATTTCAGTCCGGTCCAGCTGATCCGGCGCCCCTGGATAATCATGAGCCAAAGGCACATAGGCGGCCTTGCCCGGCGTTACCGCAAACGACACGCCGACGACCTGGGCCTTGCTGTAATCGAGACTGGTGGTTTCGGTGTCGAACGCAAACAATTCGGCCTTTTCCAGTTGGGCCAGCCAGTCGTTAAAGTGTTGTTCGGTTAATATGGTTTCATAATTGGAATCAATTTTTGCGGGCTTGTCTTCGGTTGGTGCGGCTTCAAAAGGAACTGTCCTGGGCCCTCCGGCTTCGCTCAGGACAGACTCAGTCGAAGCACCTGTGCTGAGCGCAGCCGAAGCATCCAACGATTTTAACCAGGACGAAAAGCCCAGCTCAGCCAGTAAATTTCTCAGCTCCGCCTTGTCCATTGGCTGCTGTTTCAAGTCTTCGATGCCGTAAGGCAAATCCAGGTCGCATTTAATAGTGGTCAGCTGTTTGGATAACGGCAGTTGCTCCAAGCTGGCGCGCAGGTTCTCGCCGATTTTGCCGCCTATTTCATTAGCGTGGGCGATCAGGTTTTCCAGGGTTTGGTATTGCTCCAGCCATTTTGCCGCCGTTTTGGGGCCGACCTTGGGTACGCCGGGAATGTTGTCGACGGTATCGCCGATCAGGGCCAGGTAATCGATAATCTGTTCCGGCCTGACGCCGAATTTGTCGATAACGCCCTGAATGTCCATGCGGGTATTGGACATGGTGTTTTCGAGGATAATATGCTCGGTGACCAGTTGTGCCATGTCCTTGTCGCCGGTGGAAATGATCACGTCGTAGCCTTGCTGTTCGGCGTGTTGCGCCAGCGCTCCGAGCACATCGTCGGCTTCCACGCCGGATTCGATAATCAACGGCAGCCCCATCGCCCGGATCAGGTTGTGCAGCGGTTCAATCTGGACCCGCAAATCGTCAGGCATCGGCGGCCGATGGGCCTTGTACTGATCGTACAGCTCATTGCGGAATGTTTTGCCCGAGGCATCGAAAACCACCGTGATGTGGTCGCTGTGATAGTCGGCGATCAATTTGCGCAGCATGTTGCTGACGCCGTAAACGGCATTGGTGGGCTCGCCGTTCGCATTGGTCAGCGGCGGAATCGCATGGTAAGCGCGGAACAGGAAAGACGAGCCGTCAACCAGGATCAGGCGTTCCCTTCGGCTAAGCTCAGGACAGGCCCTTTGGTTAGGTTCAGGGCGGGTTGGTGTTTGTTGGGACATAAATTAGGTTCAAGGTTCAAGGCTAAAGGTGTGTAACTATTCAGCGTATGCTAACTATAGATTAATAGAACACGGATGACACTGATTGGACGGATTTAAACGGATTTTTAAAAGCCGAAGCCAAGTTTGTCTTGTGCTTTTTAATCCGTGATTATCAGTTTAATCCGTGTCATCCGTGTTCCATTTTTTAAGTTACAAATGTGCTAAGTTTTACGCTTAACATCGACGATATTAGGCAATTGACTTATTTTATTAAGCACTTGGCTTAACTGGTCGGTGTTTTCAATTTGAATGGTCAAATTGAGCTGCGCTGAAAAATCGGGATGCGTATTCAGCGCTGCATTGGAAATATGGATTTTAGCGTCGGCTAAAATTTGGGTAACGTCATTGAGCAAGTTCTGGGGGTTAAAGGCATGGATAACAATAGGGACAGCATAGCCGGCCTGTTTGGCGCCCCAGTTCACCGCAATAAGCTGGGCCTGTTTTTCGGGATCAAGGTGCAAGATGTTTTCGCAGTCTTGGCGGTGGATAGTAATGCCTTTCTTGTGGGAAATATAGCCGATAATGTCATTACCCTGGACCGGCGAGCAGCAGTGGGCAAAAGAAGTCAGGACATTGTCGATGCCGGCTACGGAAACGACAGACTTATCCTCGGGCTTTTTGCGCTGAACGGGGGCCGGCGGGGCTTCCAATTCAGGTACCTTAAAAAACGCCGCAAGCTGGCGGCTGGTAATATCGCTACGGCCGATGGCTTCGAGCAGCCTATCGGTATCCGGCTGATGAAAATGTTTAGCCAACTCCGTCAAGTTAAGCATTTTTAGCCCCAGCCGCTGGCTTTCCTTGTCCAGGATAGCCTTGCCTGTGGCAATATTCTGGGCTTGTTGCTGGTTTTTAAACCAGCTTTTGACTTTGCCGATCGCGGCCGACGTTTTCAAATAGCCCAGGTTCAGGTCAATCCAGTTGTGATTGGGACCGCCTTCTTTTGCGGTTAAAATTTTTACCTGCTCGCCGGATTTTAAGGTGTAGGTCAGCGGCACAATGCGGCCGTTGATTTTTGCCCCGCGGCAACGATGCCCTATTTCGGTATGGATCGCATAGGCAAAATCCAGCGGCGTAGAACCTCTAACCAGGTCGATTAATTTGCCGGCCGGCGTTAACACGTAGACGCGGTCATTAAATAATTCGCTGCGAAAATTTTCGGACAGCGCTTCGTCACTACCCTTTTCTTCCAGCAACTTGCGCAAAGAGGCGATGTTCTTTTCTATGGCCGTATCGTGCTTGCCGCCTTCTTTGTAAGACCAGTGCGCAGCAACCCCGAGTTCGGCGAAATCATGCATTTGCCGGGTGCGGATCTGAACCTCGATACGATTGCCGCCGGCATCGACGATGACGGTATGCAAAGACTGGTAGCCGTTCTCTTTGGGGTTGGCAATGTAATCGTCGAATTCCTTGGGGATCGTTTGCCAAAGGCTATGTACAATACCCAAAGTGGCGTAACAGGCGGTCAGGTTGTCGACAATAACG
>JBAQYH010000246.1:0-2365 GCA_049299935.1 Methylobacter sp.
GCCGTGCAACGTCAACAGCGCCCATATAAACGACGCACTCCAATCCCAGCCTGGCTGCAACGGTTGCTGTTGCAACACCATGCTGGCCGGCTCCGGTTTCAGCGATGATGCGGGTCTTGCCCATGCGTTTAGCCAGTAACGCCTGACCGATCGTATTGTTTATTTTATGTGCGCCGGTATGATTAAGGTCTTCGCGTTTCAGATAAATCTGTGCGCCGCCCAACTCGCGACTCCATCGCTCGGCATGATATAAAGGCGAAGGCCGGCCTACGTAATGCTTCAAATCGGCATCCAGCTCCGCTATAAAATCAGGATCTTCCAAATACTGCTGATAAGCCGCATTCAATTCCTGAATCGGCAGCATCAATGTTTCTGCGACGAACATTCCGCCGTATGGGCCAAAGTGTCCCCGCTCATCGGGCATATTATATTTTTCTGTCATATTATTATTCTGTCACCCTCATTAACTTCACGTATGAATGCCGCCATTTTTAGCGCATCCTTTACACCCTTTTCCGCTTCCACACCGCTGCTGACATCCAGTGCATAAGGTCTTACTGCCTGCACCGCCTGCCTGGCATTATTCTGATCCAAACCGCCCGCCAGTATGATCGGCAACGCACAATGTTCAGGAATCAATTCCCAGTCAAACCGGCTGCCCGTACCGCCTTTCGCTCCCGGATGATACGCATCCAGCAGCAACCCTGCCGCATCATGATATTGCTGGGCCAAGCCTGGAATATCGATGCCGTCCTGCATCCTCACCGCCTTCATATAACGCTTGCCATACAGTCTGCAAGCCTCAGCCGGTTCATCGCCATGAAATTGCAGGCAATCGATCGACACCCGCTCCAGAACTTCATGTATCCTCGACTCCCGCTCGTCGACAAACAATGCGACGACCGAGACAAACGCAGGCAAAGCCTTAACAATTTTAATCGCCTGATCAATATCAACATTTCTCGGACTGGGCGGATAAAACACCAGACCGATTGCATCCACGCCTAATCGAGCCGCACAAACAGCATCTTCAACACGGGTAAAACCGCAAATTTTAACGCGAGTTCGCATAAAGTGATATGAGAAATTTAAACAAAAAAGCTAGCCGCGTAGAATAACATAAAACAACGCGATGATTTACCTGCAAATCAAAAAACCATACAAGATAAGAATGGAGTGCATAGGATGACTCAACAGAGTGATAATTTAGCGCGATTGCCCTGAGCAAATCTTGCAGGCACGAAGCTTTCCAGGTGAACAATACCGTGGATTACCCGGAGAATTGTATGGCTATCCGCACCTTACCGCCGTTATAATCGTTACACGACCGGCCTACGCACAAAACACCTCTTACAAAAAATGCTTTTTCGACGCTTATGATCAACCCCGAAAGTTATATTTTTACGCCCGGCCCAGTCAAAATGCCTCCGTATATCATGGAGATCGGCGCCAGGCAAACGCCTTATTTCAGGAACGAGTTCTTTTCAAATACCCTGCTCGAATGCGAGAAACTGCTGCTCGATTTGGCGTTTGCCCCGGTAGGCAGCCGCGTTGTATTCCTGACAGCATCAGGGACCGGCGCCATGGAAGCGGCGGTAATGAATTTGCTCTCGCCGAATGATAAGGCGGTCGTTATCAACGGCGGGGGATTCGGCCAAAGATTTGTCGATATCTGCAAGTGCTATGACGTACCGACCCATGAACATAAAATAGACGGCGAAAACCTGGCGGATACCGCCCCGCTCGATGCCTACGCCGGATCCACGGCCTTGCTGGTCAATGCGCATGAAACCACGAAAGGCATCCTGTATGACATGGACGCGATTGGACATTATTGCCGGAAAAACAAACTGCTGCATATTGTGGATGCAATCAGCATGTTCGTTACAGACGACATCAACATGACGGATCAGCACATTGACGCACTGATTATCAGTTCGCATAAAGGCTTGGCCCTGCCGCCCGGCCTGTCGATGGTGCTATTGTCCCCCCGTGCAATCGACAGGGTCAGCCCTACAATATCGCTTTACTTTAATTTCCGTAACTATCTTGAAGACGGACTCAGAGGACAAACCCCATTCACACCAGCAGTTACGATTTTATTGCAGCTGCATGCAAGACTGAAACAAATTGAGCGCGACACTTTAAAGCATGAAATTGATAAGGCAAACCATATTGCGGACTATTTCAGAAAGCACGTCAGTGCATGGCCGCTTGGACTGTACAGCCGCTTCATGCCCAATGCCATGACTGCACTGACACCCACGAATGGGGAGAGCGCTTTGGACATCGTCAAGTATCTGGAAGGGCGCAACATTATTGTAGCTCCTAATGGGGGCGCCTTGAAGGATGCTGTGTTCAGGGT
>JBAQYH010000247.1:0-6290 GCA_049299935.1 Methylobacter sp.
TCGGTGCCGAAGGTTTCGTAATCATGCCAATAAAAGGTTTGCGTACTGCTCATTAGTTTCTACTGCCATGTAAAAATCATCACCACGAAATCTGCATTCACCCCATCCATAGGGCTCATGCAGTCGTTCGTGGTGAATAAAAGACTTTAAATCGGATAATAAGAAGTTACCAAAAACGGTTAAACCCAACAAAAAATCTTAACTATTTGAAGCCAAAGCCCTTAAGACATCGGTGCGACTGACAATCCCGACCAAATCATTATCCTGAAAAACCGGAAAACTTCTGACTGTAGTCTGCTGAAACTTCTCCGCCAAATCTACAATGCTGGAGTCGGCATCTACACTAATAACCTCTATAGTCATATAGTCTCCCACCTTGCCACTCATCCCTTGGTTGTAAGCAGTTTCCAACACAATACTCATCACGTCTTTTTCAGAAAACATACCCAACAACTGACCGCGCTGATCAACAACCGGAGCACTGGTTATTTTATGGTCCAGTAATTTATTGACGGCATCAACCACATCGGTATCCTTGGTAAGCGTAACCAATCTTTTCGACATATAATCTGCAACAGTAATTTTCGCCAGCATGATGAAACTCCTGATTGTTGTTTATTTTTGTAAATAACCTACGATCCTTGATTCAAACGCGCTTCCGCTTCCAGCTTCTTTCTTTTATCACATTTTTCCACACAAACACAATCCGCGTTGTTCGCAGCACCGCCGCATGATCCTTTAATAGCGCGCCTGCCGAAAATAACGCCTATCGCCATAATGGCGATAACAACGGCCATGAACACAAAAGTCACTAGAAAATAAGCCATGGTATCACCTCGTAAAGTTTGTAAAGGCCTACAATAAAAAAACGAGGAGCGGGACTAGCCGCACTCCTCGTTTAGTTTGATGCTTTCGATTAACTCCGACCAAAAAACTTTTTAAAGAAGGAGAAAATCTATGGATTGCTTATCCGCCGAAATCATCCAGCAAGATATTTTCCGGCTCTACGCCATTATCCAACAGCATCTTGATCACCGCAGAGTTCATCATCGGCGGACCGCACATGTAAAACTCGCAATCTTCCGGTGCCGGATGGTTCTTAATGTACTCTTCGAAAAGAACATTATGGATAAAGCCGGTATAGCCTGTCCAGTTATCTTCCGGTAACGGATCCGACAACGCAACATGCCATTCGAAATTATCGTTCTCTTTAGCCAGCATATCGAAATCTTCTACATAGAACATTTCGCGTTTGCTGCGCGCACCATACCAGAAGCTCATTTTACGCTTGGACTTCAGCCTGCGTAATTGATCGAAGATATGCGAGCGCATCGGCGCCATACCCGCACCACCGCCGATAAAGACCATCTCATTTTGGGTATCTTTAGCGAAAAACTCGCCATAAGGCCCGGAAACAATACATTTATCGCCCGCTTTCAGGTTAAAGATAAAAGAAGACATGATGCCGGGAGGCACGCTATCCGGCGCACCGGGAGGCGGCGTCGCAATACGCACGTTCAGCATGATTTCTTTTTCTTCTGGATAACTCGCCATCGAATAAGCGCGCAACGCAGGCTCTTTTACAGTAGAGACATAACGCCATAAGTTAAACTTATTCCAGTCATCGCGGAATCTTTCGGCAACATCGAAATCACTGTATTTGGAAACGTGCGCAGGACATTCAATCTGAATATAACCGCCCGCACGATACTTGATTTCTTCGCCGGCCGGCAATTCCAGCACCAGCTCCTTAATGAAGGTGGCAACGTTATCATTCGATTTAACCGTACACTCCCATTTTTTGACGCCGAAAACACTGTCTTCGACTTCAATATCCATGTTGTGCTTAATCGAAACCTGGCAAGCAAGACGCTCGCCGTGAGCCGCTTCCCGTTTGCTGATATGGCTTAATTCAGTGGCTAAAATTTCGCCGCCGCCTGAATTGACCTTCACCTTGCATTGTCCGCAAGTACCGCCGCCGCCGCAAGCCGATGAAACGAACAAACCGTTATCAGCCAACGCGGTTAATAGTTTTGACCCTACAGGTACATGAATTTTCTTTTCATCATTGATGAGAATTTCCACATCCCCTTCAGCGACCAATTTGCTTTTAGCACCGATAATAACGAATACCAGCGCGATAACAAAAGCCGTGAAAATAATAATCCCTAATAGAATTTCAAGCATGTCGCACCCTTAAAGTTGGATTCCAGAGAAAGCCATGAAGCCAAGCGACATCAGACCCGCAGTTATGAAGGTAATACCCAGACCTTGCAAACCTGCAGGTATATCACTGTATTTGAGTTTTTCGCGTACCCCAGCCATGACGGTAATAGCCAGCGCCCAACCGAAGCCGCTGCCTACGCCGTAGACAACGCTTTCGGGAAGATTGTAATCACGCTCGATCATAAACAAACTGCCCGCTAAAATCGCGCAGTTTACCGTGATCAAAGGCAGAAATATCCCCAACGCATGGTACAAAGCGGGAAAGAATTTATCTAAAATCATTTCCAGAATTTGCACTAATGCCGCAATAACGCCGATACAACTCAGCAACGCCAAAAAGCTTAAATCAACGCCTTTAATCCCCATCCAAGATAAAGCATCTTCCTTTAACAAGGCGTGATAAATAAAGTTATTGGCCGGTACGGTGATAATTTGCACCATCATGACCGCAATACCTAAACCCATCGCCGTCGAGATTTTTTTGGAAACCGCGATAAACGTACACATGCCCAAAAAGAAGGACAGCGCCAGATTTTCGATAAAGACAGCCTTTATGAATAGACTAATATAAGCTTCCATTAGTGATGCCCTCCTTCACCATGAGAAATCGACATGATTTTGAAATCAGCAGTTTCAGCTTGCTTCGGTTTCCATTGACGGACACCCCAGATAATCAAACCAATGATAAAAAACGCACTTGGCGGCAACAGCATCAAGCCGTTTGGATCATACCAACCACCGTCTTTGGTGAGCTTGAAGACTTCAATACCCAGCAGTTTACCTGAACCCAATGATTCCCTGATAAAAGACACAGTAATCAAAATCAAGCTGTAACCCAAACCGTTACCGATACCGTCCATAAAGCTTGCTAAAGGCGGGTTTTTCATCGCATAACCTTCAGCGCGCCCCATTACGATACAGTTAGTGATGATCAGGCCGACAAATACCGACAATTGCTTGCTGACTTCATAAGCAAACGCTTTCAATATTTGATCGACCACGATAACCAGTGACGCAATAATGGTCATCTGCACGATAATCCGGATGCTGCCGGGAATATGATTCCTGATTGCACTGATGGCCGCACTGGAACACGCCGTCACCATAGTCAATGCCAACGCCATAATCAGCGAAGTCGACATTTGCGAGGTAACCGCCAGCGCCGAACAAATACCCAGAACCTGCAAAGTAATCGGGTTGTTATCAACCAACGGCTCTATCAGTACTTTTTTGGTTTCATCATTTAAAATTTCACTCATGATTTAACTCCTTTAACCGTTCTTACTTTAGCTAAATACGGGGCAAAACCTTCTTTGCTCATCCAGTATCTGACCAGATTAGTTACACCGGCGCTGGTTAGTGACGCACCCGCCAGACCATCAACCTGATATTGCGATCCCGGTTTGCTGTTATCGACTACACCTTTAATCAGAGCTAATGCAGGTTCACCAATCTCGGCGCCCTCTATCAGACCCTTTTCCGATGAAGCTTGCTCGGTTTCGGCATAGACTTTTTTGCCTTTCCACAGCGCACGCCAGTTCGGGTTAACTACTTCACCACCCAACCCCGGAGTTTCCGCTTGATCGTAAAAGTTGATGCTTTGTACGGTTTGTCCATCAGCATCTAACGACAGGAAGCCGTATAAGGTTGACCATAATCCGTAACCGTTAATCGGAAGAATAATCGACTTGATCGCACCCGCTTCTTTTACCAAAAAGACCTTCGCATATTTAGCCTTGACCCTGATATGGGCAATATCTTTATCCTTTGGAATAGCAACGCTTAAAGCAGGATCTTTTGCCGCTTTACGCTGATCGTATTCAGCAGGATTCATATCTTCAACATAATCGCCTGTTTCCAGGTTGACGATTTTAGCCTCGATTTTATCCTTAAATACCGCGTCAATATTGCCGCCTTCCTGAAGCAAACCTGCTACTTCCAGAATATTCTTCTTCATGTCCTGTTCTTTATTACCGACTTGAAGAGGCTTTAACGCAACCGCTGAAAATGAAACCAAAACCGCGCAAACCAGACACAGCGCAACCGCAATGGCGATAGTTTTTTCCAAACTATCATTACCCAAGGCGAGAACTTTATCCCGGTAGACTTTGAATTTTTGATAGTGCTCGCATTTATCCAATGCGGCACAAATTTTATTGAACTGTTCGCATTTAAGCATGACGTTTCATCCTTCTTCTGATATTGGCCTGAATGACAAAATAATCAATCGTAGGCGCGAACATGTTGGAAAATAGAATTGCCAGCATAATACCTTCAGGGAATGCCGGATTAACAACCCTGATCAATACCGTCATAGTTCCGACTAAAGCGCCGAATATCCAGCGACCGGTATCGGTCATTGCTGCGCTCACAGGATCGGTCGCCATATAAACCATACCGAAAGCAAAGCCGCCCATCGTCAAATGCCAGTACCAGGGTATCGCGAACATGTGGTTGGTGTCGCTGCCGATAAAGTTGAACAGCAACGAAGTCGCCACCATGCCTGCAAACACGCCGCCCATGATGCGGTACGATGCAACTTTGGTGTACAGCAGGAAGGCCGCGCCGATCAAAATAGCCAGTGTTGAAGTTTCGCCAAGACAGCCCGGCTCGAAACCAAAAAAGCTTTGCATCCAGCCGTAATTAGCCGCATAAACCGCATCAAGACCGCCGTTTGCCGCCAAACCTAAAGGCGTAGCCGCGGTATAGCCGTCAACCGCGACCCAGACGGAATCGCCTGAAATAGACGCCGGATAAGCAAAATATAAAAATGCCCGTCCGGTCAACGCAGGATTCAGGAAGTTCTTGCCGGTACCGCCGAATACTTCCTTGCCGATAACGATACCGAAAGAAATACCTAAAGCGACCTGCCATAAAGGCATATCGGGAGGCATAATCAATGTGTACAACATTGAAGACACCAAGAAGCCTTCATTCACTTCATGGCCGCGAACGGTGGCGAACAACACTTCCCAAACGCCGCCGACAGCCAGCGTGACTATATAAATAGGCAGGAAATACAACGCGCCGTGAACCAGGTTGGAAAACGGATTCATCGTACTGTAGCCGAAGACCATCATCGGAATACGGCGCCAGTCCTGAGCTTGCTCCAAGCCCATATTTGCCATAGCCAAATTGGCCTGATAGCCGGTGTTATACAAGGCCATCAAAATACAGAAAAACGTCGCGATAACCACAAAAGTCATGGTCCGTTTCAGGTCATTGCCGTCACGAACATGCGTAGTGCCGCGCGTTACATCAGCCGGTGTATAGATGAAAGTATCTACCATCTCATAGAGACCGTAATACTTTTCGAACCGCCCACCCTTGGTGAAATGCGGCTCCATGTTGTCTAAAATTTCTCTAGGCGACATTATCCTTCCTTCTCAATTTTAGTTAAGTTCGCTCTCAGAACAGGAGCGAAATCGTGTTTACCAGGATCCACAAACGTAAATAAGGACACATCTTCCTCATCAAGCTCCAAACAGCCTAATAACTGAGCCTGATCGGAATCGCCGACTACCAGCGCTTTTAACAGCGGCGTAGGCAAGATGTCCAACGGCATCACGGCTTCATAAACGCCGACCGGAACAATCGCCCGGTTACTGCCGTTTTTATCGGTTGTTAATGGGAACTTACGATCCAGCTTACGGTCAACGCTTGAGGTATACACATTGAGCGCTGAATATTTGTTTTTACCCGGAACAATCCAGCCGAATAATTCACGTGCGCGGCCTTCTTGCAATACTGAAACCTGATTGTTGTAGCAACCCAAAAAGGCCGCCCAATCCGCAGCAAGATGTCCGTACAGCACAGAGCCTGAAATCACCCGGTTTTCGACTTCTTCCAATTGACCGGCAACCAAGTCATCAGTGTTGGCGCCGACACGGGTGCGAATCAATCGTGGTTTTTTAACGGTAGGCCCTGCCAATGATACAACGCGTTCGACATTGAGCTTACCGGTGGTAAATAATGCGCCGATTGCGATCACCGCCTGATAATCCAGATGCCAGACGAATTTATCGATGCTGACCGGGTCAATCAGATGAATATGGGTGCTTGGC
>JBAQYH010000248.1:0-6426 GCA_049299935.1 Methylobacter sp.
ACGAAATAACTTGAGTAAGTTGCCAAAAGCCGGAGTGCAGGCTTCGCCTGCCAGCGCAAGCAAAGCTTGCACTCCCGCTGTAAATCTACAACGCGAGTTGTTCAAATTATTTCATGCTCATTCCTAAGTGATAATTCAGGTGCTTTTATTCTCTTTAAGTTGTTGCAAGACGTCAATGCCTTTTTTCCGCTGTACCCTGATAATTTCCAGTTCAGTCTGATAATGTTTTTTTAAGCAATCGTCGTCAAGCTGCTGCATGGCGTGGATGATTTTTCGCTCTTTTTTCTTGAGCTTAAGCAGGATTTTTCTTAATTCCTCGATATGCTGTCTTTTTTTGTGTTTGTCGGTACCAAAAAAGGCCTGTAATTGATGGAACAACTTTTCTATTTTCATGGCTGGAATCACCGATTAGGTTGATGCATGAATGATGCTATTGGGTATCCACGGTGTGAACAACATCATTGATTTCAGTTTCATTAAGGCTTAATTGACGTTCAACTCTGACAGTGCCGGTGTCCCTGTGCAAAAACAGCGTTTCGGCGGCTTTTAGCAGATTCTTTTTAATATTGAACATATAGGCGCTGTCATTAATCAGGGAAGAGCCTGTTTCAGGGGTTATTTTTCGTTCTCTAATCAGCGCTTCAATGGCGCGATTCATTTGCATGTCGTCATTTTTAATGGCCGCTTTTAACGAGTCTAACGATAATAACGGTAATTCATTGTCTTCAATTTCTTGCCTGAAATTTTCAATTTTCCGGATATGCGAGACTATTTGGTAAGCAATTTTGTTGTATTCATGGATTGTGGCTGGGTTGGTCGATGTCCTGGAGCGGGTCCAGTTCTTTTGCAAGTGTTTGGTGTCTTTAATGGCTTCAACGATGTGCTTATTGGCCTCACGCAGCCAGGAAAGCTTCGAAGATTGCGTCATTTCCCAAGTGAATCCCGCTTGGCTGATAAAAGCGATAATAGCGCTGTAGATGCCTTTTATCCTCTTTTCATAGCTGGCGTCTATATCGTATTCGAGCGGATGATTGTCTTGTTCTATGAGTTGTTTGAGTAAGTCGTTTTGTTGAAGATCGCGTTTATCCAGGCCGAACGTGTGCAAGATAATATGGGTAGCATTCTCATATAAATGAATGCTTTCCAGTTTGACCGATTCAACAACTGTTTCCGGGAAGTCCATGGCGGACGAGTCCAAGTATTTCGGCTTAAAAATACCGGGACGTTTTTCTATGAACATTTTTTCAAGCAACATGACCTGTTGATTGATAAATGGAAAAAATAAAATAATACCGGCGAGATTAAAAAGGCTATGAAATGTTGCCAGTTTCATCGCATTGTCCGAGGCGGCAATCCCCAAGCCTGCGCTGATGATGTCAACAGCGGTGCCGAATTTTTTAATAAAAATCAGTACGAAGATACCGGTAAACAGGTTGATCAATAAATGCGAGCCCGCCAGGCGTTTGCCCTGGATATTGGCGCCGAAAGAGGCAATGATTGCGGTGACGGTGGTGCCGATATTGGCGCCGATGACCAGCGCCAGTGCATTGTCATAAGTGATTTGATGCACGGAAACCGCGGTAATGGTTAACAGCATGGTGGCATGGCTGGACTGCATGATAATGGTGGCGATGATGCCCACGGCGGTGTAGGTCAGCAGCCCTTTGACGCCGGGCATCGCGAATTCGGCGAGGTTGATGGTGGTTTCGAAATGCTCGAAACTTTCCTTCATGTAGTGTATGCCGAGCAGCAAAAAACCCAGGCCGGTCAGGATATAACCTATGCCTTTTAACTGTTTGCCGCTCTGGAAAACGCATAACACGCCGAAAACCAGCAGCGGCATGGCGTAGGTCGCGATATTGACTTTCAATCCCAGTCCGGCAATCAGCCAGGCGCCGGTCGTCGTACCCAGATTGGAGCCGAAAATAATGCCGATACCGGCCACTAAATCAAGCAGGCCCGCACTCAGGAATGAAATAGTGATGACTGAGACCAGGCCGCTGGACTGCATCAATGTCGCCGACAGGAAGCCGAAGCCGAAGCTTTTCCAAGAGGTGTCGGTGGTTTTTTGCAGGATTCGCTCCAGAACGCCGCCGGTAAAGGCTTTGAATCCTTGCTCCAGCGACAGCATGCCGAACAGGAATATCGATACGCCCGCCGCAATGCCTTTAAATTCTTCGCTTAGCCAAAAACCGTAAGACAATAGCGGGACGACGATTAGCAACAGGGCTTTATGCATGGTTATATATAGAAAATACTCAGCGTTTGCTCAATAGAACACGGATAGCACGGATTTAAACGGATTTTTAGTCGGAGGAGCCAAGTTTGTTTACGCTTTTAAATCAGTGATTATCCGATTAATCCGTGCCATCCGTGTTCCATTTTTATAATGAACGTGTTCGCTCTGAGGATCTAGATTGGCGGTTGTTTTGCGCCGGCCGATTTGACGTGTACCGCGTCGCCGACAGTCAATAGGCCGCATTGGTTGTGCAGGGCGTTTTGTCCGAAATAAACATTATTCTGCCATTTTCGGGTGCGGTTGAGCGTGAGCAGCGGTTCCTTGCCGATTTGCGCGGTTTTAGGGTCGATGGCCGGGATGGAGCACCGGGAGCAGGGTTTGGGTAGCCTGAAATCTATCGCGCCAATGCTGATTTCGCGCCAGCTGTCTTCTGCGTAGGCGGGGCAGCCGGAAATGACCAGATTGGGCCTGAAGCGGCTCATCGGTAAGTTCAACTGCATTTCATGATTTAATGCAGTCAGTGAATTTTCTGAAATAATCAGGAAAGGGAAGCCGTCAGAAAATGCGACCTTGTCGGTAGGCTTGGCATAAGCGGGATCAACCGGGCGAATGACCTCATCGGGTTGGTAAACCAGTCGGCAATCCAGCCCCAGAAAATCGCCGAGCCATTGGTCGGCTTCCGTCGAAACGCTACGGGCATCGCACTGGTCGTGCCAGATGGTGCTGTTAATGAGTGCTCCGTCGGCGGGTTCAATGGGGAGCGATAGGCTTTCCATGCCGGGAGCTGACAGGACCAGGTTTTTATCGGTCAGGGCGGTTTTAATTAAGGCCATTTTCGGCAACTTCCGCTGGCTGAGGAATTGCCGGTCATTATCGATAATCATCCATTTTCTGTCGTGCTGAAAACCTTTTTCAGTGACAGGCCAGCTGTTTGCACTAATGCCCGCTAATGACTTTACCGGATAGACGGTTATTTCGCTTAATATCAAGTGTGTCATTGGCGATCGGCTTGTGCGGTTAACCCAGCAATGATTTTACAGCGCTGTCGAATATTTTGCTGTGAACCCCTTGTGTCTGGGACGGGTTGCTTTGAATATCAGAAATAAGTTGGTTGAGCACTTGTTGAGCTTGATCTCTGTTTTCTATCGGAGACCTGTCGCTGCTTTTTACCGGCGAAGATGTGGATAGCTTTAATGATGCATCGGAAAGTTTTACGGTTTCACCGGAAACTTTCGAGCTGTCGTCCTGATCGTTATCTGACCGGGTTTCGATTGCGGGTTCATTGTTCTCCAGACTTTTTGTCCGTTGGGAGGATGTTGGAGTAATGAGGGTCTCTTGTCTTGGTTGTATTTTGCTGGCGTCCATGTTTATCTCCTTTTAGCTTGGTTGAAGACCGTAAAAAACGGCGATGAGTGGGGCTTTATTTTAAAATATAACCCTAGAGTCAGGGGCATTTATGTTGATGCTGAACTCTTTGTTGATCGAAGTCAATATTCTATTACAACTAATGTTGATCCACTTAATAGAAGGCATTTTATCGAAGCAAGGCATACTGAGTTTATCGGCAGATGCGGCAACTTTAGAATAATTATTCTGTGATTTTAATCGTGAGTTTCAGCAAACTTCATCGAAAAACTAAACAAAGTTAATGAATCCGTTAAAATTAGCGTCTGTGCGTTTTATTAGTGTTAGGAAATGATGCGACCAATCAATTTGTCTGTCCGGATAACTGTTAAAATTTTATTTATTATTCATCTGCTTAGTGCGAATCTTGTTTATGCCGAGGCTAAGCAGGCGATCAACATTGCTTATTTAACGCAAGAGCAGAAAGCCCCCCCGCCGCTGTCCAACCTGGATGCTTTTATCCCGAACAAAGGCGTTTTGGGGTCGGAGCTTGCGATTGACGACAATAATACGACCGGCCAGTTTACCGGGCAGCAGTTTGTGCTGAAAAAGTTCATCGTGCCGCTGGATGGCAATGTTGCCGATACCTTTAATAAGGATGTTGGCGATCAATATCCGTATGTCGTGGTTAATTTGCCTGCCGAACTCACCAACAAAATCGCCGATTTACCCGCCGCAAAACAGAAGCTGTTATTCGATGCAGCGACAATCGATGATGCATTACGCAATGAGCAATGCCGCAGTAACGTTTTGCATATTCTGCCGAACAGGGCCATGCGTGCCGATGCGTTGGCGCAGTACATGATGAAAAAACGCTGGAACAAGTGGTTTTTAGTCATCGGCGCTACCGAGGAAGATCGTTTATTTGCCGATGCTCTCAGAAGGGCTGCTAAACGCTTCGGCATGAAAATAGTCGAGGAAAAAACCTGGGAGCATACCTACGATGCACGGCGCACGGCGCAATCGGATGTGGCGGTGTTCACCCAGGTGGACGATTATGACGTGCTGGTCGTTGCCGATGAGCAAGGCCAATTCGGCGAATACCTGGAATACAGAACCTGGAATGCAAGACCGGTCATCGGTACTCAGGGACTGGTTGCTGCAGCATGGCATCGAACCCACGAGCAATGGGGTGCGGTGCAGATTCAAAACCGCTTTAAAGACCAGGCCGGGCGCTGGATGGAAGAGCAGGATTATGCGGCTTATCTGGCGGTCAGGGCTATCGGCGAAGCGGCCACCCGCACCAAATCCAACGACGTCAACCGGCTTAAAGATTATATGTTGAGCGATGCGTTTGCGTTGCAGGGATACAAAGGCAACCCGTTGTCGTTCCGGCCTTGGGATGGACAGCTGCGGCAGCCGGTGTTGCTGGCCGCGCCCAGATCGTTAGTTGCCGTGGCACCGATTGAAGGCTTTTTGCATCCCAAAACCGAACTCGATACCTTGGGTTATGATCAACCTGAGTCAACCTGTAAATGGAGTAAATGATGAAACAAAATGTTTTAGGGCTGTTTTTGACGGTTGCGCTGGCGGGAACGGCGCAGGCTGAAACGGTGTTCGTTACGTTGGAAAAAGACAATGCGCTGGCGGTTGTCGATCCCGTCGCCGGCAAGTTAATCAAAACGGTAGAAATCGGCCGGCGGCCCAGAGGCATCGCGATCAGTCCCGATAATAAGTTTTTGTATGTCGCAACCAGTGACGACAACACCATCAAGATTATCGATGCCGAGACGCTGAAGGAAACCGGAAAGTTGCCGTCCGGCGAAGACCCTGAAACGTTTGCGTTAAGTCCAGAAGGCGACCGGCTCTATGTGTCCAACGAAGATGATAGCCAGGTAACCGTCATCGACATTAAACATAAAAAAGCTGTCAAACAGATCAAGGTGGGAGTAGAGCCGGAGGGCATCACCGTGAGCCCCGATAATCTCTGGGTGGCCAGCGCATCCGAAACGACCAATATGGTGCATTGGATCGATACCAAAACCAATGCTATCGTGGAAAACACGCTGGTCGATCCGCGCCCCCGCGCGCTCGGCTTTACAGCCGACAGCCAGCAGCTGTGGGTCACCTCGGAAATGGCCGGCACCTTGATGATTCTGGATGTCAAAACCAAGCAGATCATTAAAACCATCAAGTTTGATGTGCAAGGCGTGACGACCGATAAAATCCAGCCGGTCGGAGTGGTTATCGATAAAGACAGGAAGCGCGGCTATGTGGCCTTGGGACCCGCAAACCGAGTCGCGGTGATTAACGCGCAGACCTTTGAAGTGGAAAAATACCTGCTGGTCGGCCAGCGGGTTTGGAATCTGGCGTTTTCGCCGGATCAAAAACGGCTTTACACCACTAACGGCACCAGCAACGATATTTCGCTGATCGATCTTGAGGCTCAGACAGTGACCAAATCGGTCGGCGTGGGTACTTACCCGTGGGGAGTTGCAGTCAAACCATGAATTCGTCCATAGCATTGTCCGTCGAAGATTTAAGTTTTTCTTATGGCGACAAAAAAGCATTGAGCCAGGTCAATTTCAAGATTCAGCCGGGCGAATGCACGGTTTTGTTGGGGCCTAACGGGGCAGGGAAGAGCACTTTATTCTCCCTGATTACCCGGCTGTATGACACACGCGACGGGCGCATCGAACTATGCGGCTTTGATATTAAGCGGCAAACGCTGCCGGCATTGGCAAAACTGGGCGTGGTGTTTCAGCAAACCACCCTGGATATGGATTTGTCGGTCATGCAAAACCTGCGCTATCACACCTCGTTGCACGGCATGGGGCGAAAAC
>JBAQYH010000249.1:0-1687 GCA_049299935.1 Methylobacter sp.
CCGTCGATCTTGACGTTCTTCAGGACTTTGCCGCTGGCGAAATCTTTCCTGGTATTCGGGTCGATCAAATTCTTCAATGCACCTTGCACATCGGCTTCGTTAAAACTCATTATTCGCTCCTGAAATCATATAAAAACAAAGTTTGGATTCTAAACTGGCTGGCCAATTCACCTAGGCATTTTAACTCAATGGCTGGCCTGACGGGCTTGAAGAATTGAAGCGCAGCGAAGTTGACCGGCAAGCCGCTCAGTGGTGTCCGCAGCCGCCGCCGCTTCCACTTCCGCAACCGCCTGCCTTTGCTTCGGGCTCGTTGCCCGGCTCACGGCTTGCACCCGCGGCTTCCAGCTTCTCCAGATAATCTTGCCACAGCTCGGCCTGATGTTTGCCCAAGTTGTAAAGATAATCCCAAGTATAAAGGCCGGAGTCGTGCCCATCATCATAGACGATCTTCATCGCATAATTGCCGACCGGAAGGACTTCGAGTATGTCCACGTTTTTCTTGCCTACCTGCAATGTCTCCTGGCCGACGCCATGCCCCCTCACCTCGGCCGAGGGTGAAGACACCCGCAAAAACTCATACGGCAGCTGGTAACAGGCATCATCGTCAAACGCGATTTCGAGCAAGCGGGATTGTTGATGCAACTTAATTTCCGTGGGGTGTGCTGACATGATTCCAGATTTACTCCTTGATATAGCGGCGCCTTCGCCGCTGGTAATGAAAACCGCACCCTGGCAACAGGCGCCGATTAACCTGAAAATACAATTTTTGCGGTGCAAAAAGGGGTTAAGCCGTGATGATACTGCGACGACTTGAACAACAGGGCAAAAAAACACAGGCGAGGCACTATACGCAACTCGCGCATGAGCATCAAGGCCGGATTCCCATGCCTCTAAAAATGTTATAGCGGCAATGAATCCGCGCTTTTCAGCCGGCAGTCCCGATGTCCGGATACCGGCACCCGCGTTTAAATTCTGTGTGTGGGACGCGCGGTGTTAAAATCGCACTCCAAAATTTTCTGAAGTCGAGTTTTCCATGCTTTCCACCGCAAATATCACCATGCAATTCGGGGCGAAGCCCTTGTTTGAAAACGTTTCCGTGAAATTCGGCGACGGCAACCGCTACGGCTTGATCGGCGCGAACGGATGCGGCAAGTCCACGTTTATGAAAATCCTCGGCGGCGATCTGGAGCCGAGCTCCGGCAACGTGATGCTGGACAAGAATGAGCGGCTCGGCAAGTTGAGTCAGGATCAGTTCGCTTATGAAGACATGCGCGTGCTGGATGTGGTGTTGATGGGTCATGCCGAGATGTGGGCGGCGATGTCGGAGCGCGATGCGATCTACGCCAACCCCGATGCTTCGGAAGAAGACTACATGCGCGCCGCCGATCTGGAAGCGGAATTCGCCGAGTATGACGGTTACACCGCCGAACCGCGCGCCGGCGAATTGTTGCTTGGCGTGGGTATTCCGATCGAGCTGCATCATGGGCCGATGAGTGCGGTCGCACCCGGTTTCAAGCTGCGCGTGCTGTTGGCGCAGGCGTTGTTTTCCAACCCGGACATCCTGTTGCTGGACGAGCCGACCAACAACCTCGACATCAACTCGATCCGCTGGCTCGAGGACGTGCTCAATGCGCGCAATTGCACCATGATCATCATTTCGCACGACCGGCATTTTTTGAACAGCGTG
>JBAQYH010000250.1:0-4362 GCA_049299935.1 Methylobacter sp.
GGAATGTGTACGAAACAACTTGGACAAGGTGCCAATAGCCGGAGTGCAGGCTTCGCCTGCCAGCGCAAGCAAAGCTTGCACTCCCGCTGCAAACATACGGCGCAAGTTGTTCAATTTATTTCATGCACGTTCCTAAGTCAGGTGTTGCAGGAGCGGGCCATGCCCGCGATGAAAGAGCTGCAACTCTGCAATCGCCGCCCAAATATCGCGGGCGCGGCCCGCTCCTACCGTGTGATTATCTCTTTAACTTAATGGCATTGGCGTAGCGCATGGAACGGGAAAATGTTGCGTTACATCAGGGTCACCTGGATACATAACTGATAACCCTGCCCGCGCACAGCCTTGATGGGTTGATCGACGGCGCCCGCTTGCATGAGCTTTTTGCGCAAACGGACGATCTGGACTTCCAGTGTGCTTTTACTGAAATCCGCCTCCTCTTTGCCGGACAATTCGATCAATTGCCAGGATTCCAACCGGTGGCCCGGCGCGCGGGCTAAACCTGACAGCATCGCGGCTTCATGCGCGGAAAGGCCGACGCCGTCCTGGGGGCCTTGCAAAAATAAGGTGCCAAGATTCAGCAAAAAAGCGGGCCGTGCCTGTTGGTGACGCTTCATCCGTCTTCCGAGGGCTTGCACGGCGGCGCCAAGCTCTTCCACCGAGGTCGGTTTGGTCAGGTAAAGGTCGGCGCCGCTTTCATAGCCGGACAGTTTTTCGTTGATCTGGTTGCGTGCGGTCACCATGACGATGCCAACCCCAGGTTGTGCTGCACGGAGGCGGCGCGCGAGGCTGATGCCGTCTTCGCCCGGCAGGTTGAGGTCGATCACCAGCAGGTCGATGGGAAATGCGCCGATTTCGTCAGCCAGCGCTTCCGCGCAATCCACGCCAACCGCATGATGTCCCATGCTGCATAATGCTTCGACGGTGACTTCACGTAGGGCATCGTGGTCTTCCACCACGACGATGTTCAGCAGGGTATCCATAATTCGAATCTTACTTCATTTTCAAACGGGCAATAGCGGATCCAGCCGTCAAGCAGTTCGGTCACGCTACGCACCAGGTACAGGCCAAGCCCGGAGCCGGTCTTGCCTTGTGCGCCGGGACCGCGGTAATACTTGTCGAACACGCGTTGCGAATCGGGCATGCCGGCCGCGCCCGACGCATTGGTAATGCTGTTGAGAATACCCAATCGCCCTTGATGTTCAAACAGGCTGACATTGATAGTCACGGCGCTTTGCGGTTCGGCGTACTTGAGTGCGTTGTCGATCAGGTTGCCCAAGGCAATGCGCAGCAGCTGAGGGTCGGTATCGACTGCCGGCAGTACTCCGAACTGAATCACCAGCCGTTGCGGCGTTGCGCTGGCTGTACGCAGTTCGCCGAGCATCTTGTCTACCCGGCAAGATTGCCGTACCGGGGCAAGCTGCCGTTGCTCCAGTTGATCCGCTTGCAGGCAGCGCTCGATGACGGCATCCACATCCTGCACGGACTGCTGGGCGTGTTTCTTGACGGTGGCGCTGACTTCTTTCATGCCCAAAGTCATGCGGATGACCGACAACGGCATTTTGAGTTCATGGTTAAGCATGGACATGAAACGGTTTTGCTCTTCGCGCTGGGCTCGTTCCATATCAAGCTGCTGACCGGTTAATGCCAGTTCCAGCACTGCCTGTTCGCCATCGCGCAGCAACTGGCGGGTGCGAAGATGCAGCAGCGCGAACATCAGGCAGGCAGCAATCAAACCGTGCACCGACATGCTGTGCAGGTTCCACTCGATGGCTTTACTCCAGCCCAGCATTGGCAGTTGGAGTATAAGCAGCGAAACGGCCAGCAAACTGTATATCGTGCGCAAGATGCGGCGACCGGGTGCCGCTTCCTGGCGGGCGCTAAAGGCCAGAACGACAATCATCGGGATGCACAGCGTAATCATCAGTGCGGTGATCTGCAACGCAAGGCGTGTATGCCCGGAAGCCATGATCGCCAATGCGCCCAAAATCAGCAGAATCATGGCATCGAGTCCCCGCATGGCGAGACGCAGAGGCGCAAAAAGAGCGAGCAGTGTGCGATGAAATATCGCGGCGACTAAAGCGTTCGCCCATACGATGAGGCTGGTCAGTTTATCGACAAGACCTGAAGGGTCGGACGCCAGCAGCGGTGCCAGCCACCCTATAAGTGTGAAGTTGTAGCAAAGATGGGTAATCTGGTGAAGGATGAACCAGGCTACCACTCGTTGACGGCTGTAAGCATAGTTGTTGATGGCCCAGACCAGCAACGATAACATGAAGCCCAGATATCCCGTCTGATACATGCTGAGCCGCATATCCTTGATTTGGGCTTGATGCGGCTCAAGTACTTCCACATTAAGAATTGACGAGCTGGTGGTTTTGAGCCGCAAGTAATAGACGCTGTCCGGCTTGACCGGTTTGATCGCAAAACCCAATACCAACGACGCCCTTTCGCGTGCCAAGTACGGTGTGCGGTCACCGGTGACGCGGGTTTTCCATCCGCCCGGAACAGCGGAGTCAGCTTCGTAAAGTTTTATTTCATCGAGAAAAGCGGGACGGATACGCAACACCAGTTCGCCGCCGTCAGCGCACGGCCGAACCACGATGCGCAGCCAGTGGGCTGACTCGGTATAACCTTTGGATAGAATGGCGTCGGACGGTAGAAACGTTGCCTGGGCGGCTTCCGCTATGGACAATGTAGCGGCGCGATCTTCGAGAACGGCGCGCGAAACAATGCAGTCGCCGCCCCATGCCGCGGATGAGAGACTCCAGCTCAAGGCCAAAAACAA
The DNA here is from genome assembly GCA_049299935.1 of Methylobacter sp. Taxonomy (GTDB): domain Bacteria; phylum Pseudomonadota; class Gammaproteobacteria; order Methylococcales; family Methylomonadaceae; genus Methylobacter_A. The sequence goes on from JBAQYH010000250.1 coordinate 2,786, forward strand.
AAGAAAGGGAAATGAACGCATAATTCAATGATCGATGATCGGGCTCAAAGTTACCTGATTGGCAAGAGTGCGGTTAAACCTGGAAAAATCATTTTCGTCCACGAAAATCAACAGCAGGCGTCTCTAGGCGGCACAGCAAGCATGTAATTTTTCAAACTTTAGCCCGTCACCCAAAGAGCGCGTGGCTAAATCAACAGTTGTTTCGTGGATTAACTGCGGTTTTCAGGTTAAAAATGACGCCAGCTTATCGAACCGGTTAAATTTTCGATGGTTCCCAAACTCTATCTTGAGAACTCAGCCACCCGAAGCTCCAGCTTTCATCGCATAAAGGCTGCAACGGTGCCCGTACTTTCCACCCACAAGCTGCGTTGTTACCTACCCGGAAACCATGGGTTGGATGCGTGTAAACTCTTGGCGTTGTAACTTATAACCCAATCCCATTAATTAATCGCTGTAGGAGCGGGCCATGCCCGCGATGATAGGGCTCAGTACCATTACGTCATAACACTGAATAGTTACTTGGCGTTTTTTACAACAGGACTCGGGCTTTCGACTATACGGTTATTTCATCCTTGAATAAACCCTCTGCATCTTATCGCTGCTTCGAAAAATTTAAGCCGCGATATACAGCGATTTAAATCCTTCGCGGCAAAGCAAGTCATCGCGCATCTGGAAAAATGCCGCTCGGTAAAACTATTTGTCTCTCCGATGAGCTACGCCCGCCGTTATGCACCAGTATTTATTAGACGCGTCACCCGGCATGAATCCCTGCCGGGGCATGACATGCTGTTAAAGATTTGTGTATAACGATGAGCGCACGGCGTTGGAACCAGGTAATCTGGGCTACTTACAGCCCAAACAACTCCCGCATCTTCTGCCCAGGACTTTCCGCCCGCATAAACGCTTCGCCAACCAGGAAGGTATAGATGCCGTTGTCCAGCATCAACTGCACGTCTTCATGGGTATGAATGCCGCTTTCGGTGATGATCAAACGGTCTGCCGGAATGTCGGCTTTTAAATCCAGCGTGGTCTGCAATGAGGTTTCAAACGTGCGCAGGTTGCGGTTGTTGATGCCGATCAGTTTGGTGTCCAGCGTTAGCGCCCGTTGCAGCTCTTCCGCATTGTGAACTTCCACCAATACATCCATGCCCAGTTGGGTTGCGGTATCCGACAGCTCGTGCATTTGGCCGTCTGCCAACGCGGCGACGATCAGCAATATGCAGTCGGCCCCCAAGGCGCGGGCTTCGTAGATTTGATAAGGGTCGATCATGAAGTCTTTTCTTAACACCGGCAGCGGACAGCGTTCCCTGACCATTTGCAGGTAGACTTCCGAGCCCTGGAAAAACTCCTTGTCGGTTAATACCGACAGGCAGGCCGCACCGTTCATCGCGTAATCCTGGCCGATCGCGATCGGTTGGAAATCTTCCCTGATCACGCCTTGGCTGGGCGAGGCTTTTTTGATTTCCGCGATAATCGCCGGTTTTTTTGCCAATGCCTTGCTTTGCAGCGCGTTGTAAAAGCCGCGCGGACTTTCTACCGTTCCGGCAATTTCTTCCAGGTTGGCGATGGTCATGCCC